>NZ_JBHVGB010000029.1:0-47901 GCF_042801335.1 Nocardioides sp. NPDC057577
GCCGACGCCCAGCGGCACCGGCTCCTCCGCGAGCGGCGAGGCCAGCCTCAGGAACCCGCTGCGCCAGCACCGGCGCCGCTCGCCCTCGGGCGTGCGCAGGCTCACCCACACCTCGGCCGGTGCGGGCGGCGCGCCCTCGGCGAGGACGTGCGTCAGCGCGTTCTCCAGCTCCTCGACGCCCTGGGCGAGCAGATCACCGAGCGGCCGCCCCAGCACGGAGGTGCGCCCCGCCCCCAGCGCACGCGCCGCGTGTGCGTTGACCACGGCGGGCCGCAGGTCGACGTCCACGAGGACGACGCCCCAGCTCGCGTCCTCCAGCAGGGCCTCGCTCAGCGCGATGGAACGCTCCAGGTCGATCTGCGCGTGCACCTCGCTGAACGCGCAGTACACCCAGGTCTTCGGGCCGCCCTGCCGGGCCTGCCACTCCTCGTGCCGGTCCCGGATCCAGTCGCGCAGGTCGGGGAAACGGCCCTCGACCTGCTCCATCCAGTCGTTGGCGCGGCGTCCGTTGCGGGCGCCGCGATCGACGTAGTGACCGATCGCGCCGCCGTAGAAGCTCTCGGTCCTGCGCCGTTCGGTGTAGCCGTCGGTGTCGAAGAGCGGGTGGGTCGGCTGCAGCCACAGCTCGGCGCGCAGCCAGTAGAGGAACGGGTCCTGGTCTCCCATCTGCTTGCGCAGCCGCGGGGTCAGCCTCGCGACGAAGAACTCCGGGTCGAAGAGCGGACTGGGCTGTGCCAGCGGCTTGGCCGGGTCCTGCTCCAGATAGTGCCGGGCGGCCCGCTTGCGGTCGAGGCGCTCGCCGACCTGCTCGGCGTACCACTCATGGTCGAACAGCGGGCAGTCGACGAGCAGGCGTACGTCGTCGGCCCTGCTGTAGAGGGGCGAGTCGTTGTAGACCTTGCGGGCAAGGTCTCGCCCCCGGCGCAGTCCGCCACGTGCGATGCGCTTCAACTCTTCGTCCACTAAAGGTCCCCCAAGACGCTCTAGATCTGCTTCGGCAGTGGATCAGACTGTCACAGTGCCCATCAACCGTGAATGGTGCCACGCAAGGTTTGACCAAGCCTCACGGTCAGCTCTGCCGCCACAGCGGCATGACCGCGTCCCGGATCTCGTCGGGCATCGGCGTCACCGGGCGCGACGGGTCGGTGTTGTCGACGTAGACGTGCACGAACCGGCCCTCGGCCGCGGCCTCTTCGCCCGGACCCTGGAAGAGCCCGATCCGGTAGATGACCGACGAGCTCCCGACCTTGTCGACGACCAGCCCGGCCTCGACCGGCTCGGGGAACCCGATCTCGCGCAGGTAGCGGCACGAGGTCTCCGCGACGATCCCGATCTTCGGCAGCTTCCGCACGTTCACGCCGGTCGTCTCGAACAGGTAGGCGTTGACGGCGGTGTCGAAGTACTCGTAGTAGGTCGCGTTGTTGAGGTGACCGTAGGCGTCGTCGTCGCGCCAGCGGGTGGTGATCGTGCGCCAGTGCACGTAGTCGGCGCGGGTCGGGGCCTTGCGGTCAGGAGTGCTCATCGCGGCTGATCTTAGATCCTAGAGCTCGTCCTCGACCGCACGGACCAGATAGGGCGCCAGCGTCATCGAGAAGGTCGCGGTGATGTGGCTCCGGTCGCGATAGGCCTGCACGTGGCCGACCACCAGGGGACACCGGTCCTCGTCGCAGTAGGCCGCGGAGAGGTCTATCAGCGAAGCGCCTGGCCCTGCCAGGCGGACCGCCTCGGCGAGCGGGTCAGAGGTGGCGTACGCCTCCTGGCGGGTCATCTCGCACGCGCCGGCGTCCGCGAGCGTCTCGATCTCGTCGAGGCAGGTCGCCGCCTCGGGGGTGAGGTACGGGTTGTCGGCGAGCGCGACGATCTTCGTTCCCCGCGCGAGGATCGGCTTCCAGGCCTGCGCGAGCTGCTCGGCGACCGGGTCCGGCTCGCCGGCCGCGCGGTTCGGATTGCGGCGTTGGGTGACCAGCACGACGTCGTACGCCTCCTGGTCGAGCTGCTCGATCAGCGCCTCGCGGTAGGCGCGGCGCTGGTCACCCGCGGTGGCCGGGAGCAGCCCGCCGCCGTTGGCGACCAACGTGTCGACCGACCATCCTGAGCTCTCGGCGACGCGGGTCAGGCCGGGGATCAGCGAAGCGCCGTGCGAGTCACCGACCAGCGCGACCCGGAGCGCATCCGGGTCGTCGGAGCCGAGGTGGCAGACCTTGGGGCGGGCGTCAGCGGCGTACGTCTCGATCTCGGGGAGGTAGCACCGGTAGGCCCGGCCGGTGTCATCCTTGCGGGCGATCGGCGCAGGGAGAAGTACGCCGTCGAGCTCCGGGTTCCGGCACCCCTCGATCAGGGCGGCGGCGCCGAAGCAGTCGGTGTCTCCCGAGGCGAGCGCCTCAGCCTGGGCGCGGCTCTCCTCGACCAGGTTGCGTCCATGCAGGATCCCGGGGACCGCGACGGCGGTGACCAGGGCCGCTCCAAGCACAGCGAAGAGGAAGGCCCGCGGGGTGGTCCCCAGGATCGGTCCGGTGCGGAACGGCGTCTCCACGAACCGGTAGGTCAGGGCCGCGAGGCCGATGGTGACCAGGAGGATCAGCGGCTCGCGGAGCCAGGTGCCGAGCACGGGGCCGGTCTCGGGGAGCACGACCACGAGCGGCCAGTGCCACAGATAGAGCGAGTAGGAGACCGTCCCGATCCACTGCACGACCGGATGGCCGACGACCCGAAGCCCGAGGCCGCGGGGCGCGCCCGCCCAGATGACCAGCGCGGTGCCGCCGACCGGCAGCAGCGCCACCCAACCCGGGAACGGCAGCGAGTCGTTGAAGAGCAGCAGCGCGCCGACCATCCCGAGCCAGCCGGCCACTGCTGCGTACGGCGCCCAGCGCCCTGGAACGCGCTTGAGGGAGAGCGGCAGCACAGCGATGAGACCGCCGACCGCGAACTCCCAGGCGCGCACGTAGGTGACGAAGTAGGAGTCGGCGCCGTCCGTCGCGGTGACATAGACCGAGGCCGCGAAGCTGACCACGAAGACGGCGAGGAAGACCGCCCGGATCGCCGTCAGCCGCATATTCGGCCGTCGCCGGGTCAGGAGCGCCGCCGCGACGACCAGCAGTGGCCAGATGAAGTAGAACTGCTCCTCGACCGAGAGGGACCAGTAGTGCTGCGCCGGCGATGGCGGGTCCTCGGCGGCGAGATAGTCGACCGCCGCCCAGGACAGCTGCCAGTTCTCCACGTAGAACGCCGCCGCGACCGTCTCGCGCAGGAACTGCTGCCACAGTGCCTCCGGCACCAGGACGTACGTCGCGACCGCACCGCACACGAGCACCAGCAGCGCCGCCGGGAGCAGCCGACGGATCCGGCGGGCCCAGAAGGCACCCAACCGCACTCCGCCGGGCTTGGCGGCCTCGCGGACCAGGTGGGAGGTGATCAGGAAGCCCGAGATGACGAAGAAGACGTCGACGCCTGCGTACCCTCCCCTGATCGTCCCCGGCCACAGGTGGAAGAGGACGACACCGAGCACCGCGGCCGTGCGCAGCGCCTGGATCTCCGGCCGCTTGTCCCGGACCGGCGTCGACGTCCCGGTCTGCTCGGCGGCGGGCGCGACGGCGGTTGCGGTCACCGGCGCACCCGACGGACGATCCGGCCGGCGACGCGGCGGGCCTTGCGTACGCCCCGCTCGCCGAAGCTCAGCGGGATCTCGATCCCGTGGCGCGGGCGGCCGTCGAGCTGGACGATCTGCGCCCGGTCGCCGATGCGCTCGCCGATGACGTCCTCGTGGATGATCACCGGCCCGTCGAACTCGCCGAGCGCGTCACAGCCCTCGAACCGCACCCGCCAGCGACCGCCCGAGAGCGCGGCGGTGGGCAGCGCGACCTCGAGACTGCCGGAGGCGAGCTCGGTGGCGTCGTAGTCCAGCGTCCGGCGCCGACGGTCGTGGAGAAACACGACGCGGAGCCTAACGGACTCGACCATCGTGTGAGCCAGATGGAGATGGGCGCGGCCGTCGACGAGCGAGAGTGAGGTCGCGGTCACCGGATCGGTGGCACCGGAGACCACCCGGCGCAGCAGCTCGGGACCGTCCTCGAGGGCGGCCATGATCCGGCCGAGCCGCCAGTTAGGCACCTCCTCTGCTCTGACGGCCGCGGCGACCACGGTGAACAGGTCGCGGTGCTTGAGCACCAGGTCGGCGAGGTCGTCCCCGACGAGGGTCTCGTCGCCCAGCGAGATCGACGCGACGGCGTTGACCAGCGGCCGCTGGAGCGTACGCAGCGGCACCACGCCGCTGTCGGCGACGAGCTGCAGCGTCTCCAGGATGTCCGCGACCTCACGGTCGCCCCAGCGGACGCCGTCGCCGATCAGCCGGGCGGCGGTGGCCCACTGCCCCGACGCGACCAGTCGCCAGCCCCACCGCTTGTCGCGCTCCAGGTCGTCGACGACGCCGTCGTCGAAGTGCCCGACCAGCTCGGCGACCAGGGCCCGGGCCGGCTCGAGCGCGCCCGGGTCGATCACCTCCATCCCGCGCAGCGCCCGGACGATCGCCATCCAGCCGTCGGCGTCGAAGATCAGCGAGGCATACTCCGCGCGCACCTCCGGGTCGCCGAGCGCGACGATCCGGCGGGCACAGCGCAGCTCCTGCTCGAGATAGCTGATGATCCCCGCCGGGGAGTGCGACTTCGCCGTCATCGACCCCGGTCCTGGCCGGTCACGGTAGACGTAGACCGTCTCGGTCACGATGTCGAAGCGGGCCGTGGTCAGCGCGTGCACCATCGGCTCGATGTCGTTGGAGCGAGAGGCGTCGGGGAACGAGATCCCCGCGGAGTCCCAGAAGTCGCGCCGGAAGACCCGGTTCCAGCAGGCCCGGTTGCGCAAGGCCGACGGCGCGTCGGCCAGCCTCACCAGGGTGCGCTCCTCGTCGAAGGCCGGCCACGCCCGCACCGGCCACCAGACCCGGTCGCTGAAGAGCTTGAAGAACCGGCCGACGACCATGTCGGATCCGGTCTCCCGCGTCTTGCGCAGCATGGTGGCGTACGCCCCGCGGGGCACCAGGTCGTCACCGTCCGCGAACGCGAGGAAGCGGCCCCGCGCCAGCGAGACCCCGTGGTTGCGCGCCTGTCCCCCGCCCTTGCCGGGCGAGCGGACCACCCTCAGGCGCGGGTCGCGGGCGGCGTACGCCTCGACGATCTCGAACGTGTCGTCGGTGGAGGCGTCGTCGACGACGATGACCTCCATGTCGACCGGATCGGCAGGCGTGGACTGGTCCTCGAGGATCGAGGAGAGCAGGTCCCCGACCCACAGGCCGACATCGTGCGTCGGGACGACGACGGAGAGCTCGGGTGTGGTCATCAGGCTGCGCCCTTCAGATCGCCGGCCAGCCCGTCGAGCAGCCGCAGGTAGTCGCGCGACATGTCGTAGGGCGTGTACGTACGGGTGAACTCATGGGCGGCCCGATGCCGCGCCTCCTGCCCCTCGAGCGCCTCCAGGATCGCCGCGGCCAGGGCGACGGGCTCATCGGGCTCCGGCGCGTACGTCACCACCCACGGCTGGTCGGCGAACTGCCGCGCGACCGGGGTGTCCTCGGGGATGAGGGCGGTGCGGCCGAAGGTGCCGGCGGCCAGCAGCGAGCCGGAGTTGAGGATGCGGCGGTACGGCAGCGCCACCACGTCGCTGGCCCGCATCCAGTCGGAGAAGTCGGCGGTCTCGACGAACCCGAGCCGCTTGACGATGTTCGGCGCCGAGAGCATCTCCTCGACCGTCTCCACGTCGGAGGCGGGCACCACCTTGCCGGCCACGACGAAGGTCAGGTCCGGCACCTGCTCGGCGGCGATCTCCACCGCCCGGCACAGGACGTCGAGGCCCTTGTACGCCCGGATCTGGCCGATGAAGCCGACCGTCGGCACCCCCTGCGGGACGCCGATGCGATCGCGCGAGGCGGCGTCGTCGCCGCCGTCGGGGTAGACGCCGAGGTAGGACGAGTGCGGCAGGTCGACGACCTTGTCGGCCGGCAGTGCGTAGTAGGCCGCGGTCTCCTCGACGGTGGCCGGGTTGAGCTGGATGATCCGGGTCGCGTAGCTCGCCAGCGCCTTGGCGACGGCAAGCTCGACATCGACGTAGTCGGCCTCGTGGGCGATCGAGTTGTGCACCGTCCACAGCACGTCGGCGCCACGGTCGCGCAGACCGCTCAGCACGTCCTCGAACCGCGCGGCGTTGGCCCAGGCCTCCTCGAGGCTCTCGCAGCCGGCGGTCACCGGCGAGGTCCAGTGGACGTGGAGCACGTCGCCCCGCCCCATGTGCTCGGCACGTGCCTCGAGCCGGTGCAGACCCTGCACTCCCTCGACCACGTCCCAGCCCGCCGCCCGCGGTGCCACGGTGAGCATCGTCAGGTAGGGGTTGCTCCGGTAGTAGGGGAACGACAGCAGGGTCGAAGGCATGTGTGGGGGTCCTCAATTGCGTAAACCGTGACGATCCCCCGAACGTCGAGACAACGTCTCGCCGGTGCCCCGGTCGGCCCGGCGACCGAGCGATTCTAGGCAGCCGAAAAGACCCACCTTGACCACTCGAAGACGTTCTCCGCATGCCTTCATCACGGGTTCATCGACGGTTCATCGAACCCACATCGCTGAGTCGCTCAGCGGCGGGATCAGACCTCAACGGCGCAGGTTCGCGACCACCGTCGGGAGGCTGTCGCCGAACATCTCGACCCGGTCGACGGATCGGATCGGCACGTCGACGGTGGTCCCCCAGGCGCCGGTGCCCTCCTTGACGGTGCACGTCCCGAGCCACCGGGTGCGCCCGTCGGTGCCGACCAGGCGTACGTGGTAGGTGCCGTTCGGGGCGTCCTCGACGGACATGAACAGCCACGATGGCCGTCCTTGGTAGGCGAAGACACTCCCGGCGCTGGCTCCGTCGATCGTCAGGTCCGCGGCCCGAAGGTAGCTCCCGTCGGCGGTGGAGAGCACGCCGCGGTAGTCGTCGGCGACGTCGCGGTCCTCCGCGCCACGCCACCAGGTGAGCCCGCCGGCAAGGGTCGCGACCAGCACCATCGCCGCCGCGACGAGCAGGCCGGTGCGGATCCGGTGCCGAGGAGGACGCTGATCCAGGGCCGCCAGCACCCTCACGTCGAAACCGGCAGGCGGCTCGCGCTCCGGAGCGAGCAGCAGCAGGGCATCGACGGTGCCCGAGACGTCCTCGAGCTCGCGTCGACAGCTCGCGCAGGTTGCAAGGTGCGCCAGCCCACGAGCACGCGCCTCGCCGGACGCCACCCCCATCGCCAGCTCCGGGATCAGCTCTCGCACCTCCCGGCAGCGCTCGGACTCAGGCATCGCGAACCCCCATTCGTTGCCGCAGCCTCTCCAGGCCCCGGCGGACCCTGGTCTTCACCGTGCCCGCCGGAACATCCTCCCGGGTGGCGATCTCCTGTGCCGTCAGCCCGAAGTACGTCATCAGCACGATCGGAGCGGCCATCTCGTGCGGGAGCTCCGCCAGCGCCTGCCGCAGCGCGAGATCGGTGTCCAGGTCATCGCTCTCCTCGCTCTCGTCCCGCACCGTCAGCAGGGCCACCAGGAGATCCGGGTCCATCGGATCGTCGTGGCGGTAGCGGATCGCGTCGATCGCCGCGTTCCGGGTGATGGTCAGCAGCCAGGTGGAGGCACGCCCACGTCTCGGGTCGTACGTGGCCGCGTGCCGCCACGCCTTGACGAAGGTGTCCTGGGCGACGTCCTCGGCGAGAGCGGGCAGCCGGACGATCGTGAGGGCAAGGCCGTAGACGCGAGCCTGATGGCGGCGTACGAAGGCTGCGGCCGCATCCTGGTCGCCACCGGCCATCGCGGCCAGCAGCGACTCGTCCGACACGGCCCCCACGCCGGCCCTACCCTCCGGCCGTACGACGGATGGTCATCTCCGCGGTCCCGCGTCGCGACGCCACCGAACGACCGTACCCCCGTCAGTAGCCATAGCCGCCTCCGTTCTCCTCCGGCGTGGAGGACTCCGAGGGGGCCGAGGCGCCGTCGGTCCGCGCCGCCGCCCACACGAACTCGGTGCCCTGGAAGTCATCCGTGAACCCGTCGCCCTTGAGCTCCCCCGCCCCCTCCTTCGCGAACGTGTACAGCGGCAGCCCGTCGTGCGTCAGCTGAGACTCTCCGTCCGGACGCTCCACGGTCCCGAAGTCGTCACCCTGCGCAGAGTTCGCCGCTTCGACGTCCGCATCGGTAGCGACCACCGGCTCCCAGAACTTCGTGCAGGCGTCGACGCAGTGGATCTCCCCATCCTTCTCGACCTCTGCGGTGTAGAGCGTGTGCCCCTCGGCATCGACAAGCACCTCGGTCCCGTCGACCTCGGTCGCCGAGACGAGCGCCGCCCCTCCTCCACCTGCGTCCGACCCATCCCCGCCGCTGCTGCCGCACCCCGCGGCGAAGAGTGCTGCAGCCGCAACCACGAGGGCGGCCCTTGCCACGTACGAAGTCGAAGGTCTCATGCCAGTTATACGGGCCGACCCTCACCTCGGGATTCATCGCCTGGTCGAAATCTGGTGGCAGTACGCCGGGGTTGCTGCCAACCTCGACGCCATGAACGTCGAGGTACGCACCATCACCGCTGACGACTGGGCTCTCCTGCGCCACCTCAGCCTGCGGGCGCTGGCCGACTCCCCCGACGCCTTCAGAACCACGATCGCCGAGGCCGAGGCTCACCCGGAGCACTTCTGGCAGCAGCGGGCCAAGGGGTCAGCACCGATCCTCGTGACCCTTGAAGACGGCCGAGGAGTCGCGATGGGTGGCGCCTTCACGCCCCCGGACAGCGCCGTCGCCGACATCTGGGGCATGTGGACCGCACCCGAGGCACGCGGCCACGGGTACGCCGCCGAGATCCTCACCGATCTGGTCAACTGGTGCCGCGACCGCGATCTCGGCGTACGTCTGCACGTGACCGAGGGCAACGAACCCGCGCGCCGGCTCTATGTCGCCCACGGGTTCAAGCCGACCGGCATGTGGGAACCGCTTCGGGAAGGATCGGCGCTGCGGGTCGAGGAGCTACAGCTCGTGAAGTGACTCGATGGGACATTCGCCCGTCATAGGGGGCCGCCTCTCGCCCGCGCCCATTCGTCGTACGGCACCGGGTCGGCGTCGCTCTCCGCCTGGTCGACGATGCTCTCGGTGAACCAGGTCCGCAGCGAGACCATCTCCGGTGTGGAGCGCAGGGTGAGCAGCTGGTGGGTCTCGCTGATCTCGTCGGCCAGGTTGTCCGCGGCCAGCAACTCACGGAGCAAGGGAGCCATCTCGCGGGGCAGGGTCATCTCGATGTCGACGTACTCCAGCCCCGCGGCGGCTGCGTCGAGGGCGGTTCGACGACCCAGGTGGCGCGCGAAGGCCGGTCGAGTGACCAGCCGTTCGATGAGCTCGCCGAGCTCGCGCGGCGGGGTCGGGCCGTCCTCGGAGTCGATGAGCTGGAGCTCACGGACCAGATCGTCGAGGCGCTGGTCGATCTGGAGCCCGAGCTGCACCGGGCAGGCGGGCAGCCGGACGGTGACCCAGTCCGCGGGCAGGGCCGCCGGCTCG
Organism: Nocardioides sp. NPDC057577; assembly: GCF_042801335.1. Classification (NCBI taxonomy): domain Bacteria; kingdom Bacillati; phylum Actinomycetota; class Actinomycetes; order Propionibacteriales; family Nocardioidaceae; genus Nocardioides; species Nocardioides sp. NPDC057577. The sequence goes on from NZ_JBHVGB010000029.1 coordinate 9,534, forward strand.
GGCATCGCCTGATCGCCGTAGGCCACGGTGGGAGGTCGTACGTCGTGCTCGACCCCGTCGCCGGCGAGCTCGGCCCAGATGCGCCGCCCGTCGACACGCTCGTCGATCCCCCACGACTTCGCCAGCACGGACACGATCGCCAGCCCGCGCCCGGTGGTGCCCTGACTCCGGAGAGGCGGCGGGGCGACGGCCGGGAGCGGGACCAGTGCGCCGTCGTCCTCGACGCTGAGCCGTACGCCCGGCTCGAGGTCGCGCAGCCGGACCTGCATGTAGGGACTGCCGCTGTGCAGGGCAGCGTTCGCCGCCATCTCGGTGACGCACAGGGCGGCATCGTCGAGGAGATGCCCGTGGCCCCACTCGGCGAGCCCGTCGGTGACGAATCTGCGCGCACCGGGCACGCTGGCGGTCTCAGCCGCAAGGCGCACCCGCAGCTCACGGCCCTCGTCCGGCACGGACTTCATGGGGCCAGTGTGCCCCGCGTCCACCGCGTCCGTCAGCGAACCGCGCGGACCGATCAGCCGGCGGTGACGGAGCGTCGGGCACGGTGCCGGCGGACCGCAGCGCGGTTGGCACAGCGGACCGAGCAGTAGCGCTGCCGTCCGTTGCGGGTGACGTCCACGACCACCGCCGAGCAGGGGTCGCCCTCTGCGCTCCCCGCGGCGCACCGGCCCAGTCGATGGATGCCCCGAGTGGTCAGGTGCAGCGCGGTGCCCACGCTGATCACCGCTCGCAGCACGTCAGGAAGCGAGTCGTTGGCGTCGTCGCGGAAGTGGAGGTGCCACCCCTCCCCGTCGTGGTCGGTCAGCCTCGGGTACGCGGTCGCCTGCGCCATCAGCTCGTTGAGCAGCCCCGCCCTCTCACCCGGCTCCGGCGCATCGACGACGCGAAGCCACTCATCGATCACCTGCCGGGTGCGCCCGTGATCGTCCGGAGATGAAGCGAAGTCCATCGTCATCCCGAACTCCCGGGTCCGGGCCTCGATCCCGGCCCGGTCCTCGGGCCAGTCGTCGGCGAGCGAAGCGGCCAGGAGCACGGCGTACTCACCGTAAGGGTTGAGATGCATAAGACCATTACAGCAGAGTGGCGACCATGACCGACAGCGCAACCGAGGAGTCCCGGCGCACGAACGCCACCCACGAACACGGCTGGCTCACCGAGTCCAGCCATCAGACCTCGGAGGGCCGAGTCCTCTATGTGCGCTGCGCGCAGTGCGGCGTACGTCGCGTCGACCTACAGCCCCACCCACTCCTGCCTCCGCGGTCACTGAGCCGCGTGCAGGGGCGCTAGCGGGAGCGTCAGGCGGGCTGGGCTCGGTCTCCGCCGGGCGCTGCTCATTCGCGTGCGCCCAGGCGGGCGGCGATGCTGGATCGGACCAGCCATGCAGCGACGCAGGCGAACACGGCCGCCGGCAACGCATCGGCGCCCTCCTTCCCGACCAGCAGCATCGCGAAGAGCATGCCGCAGAACAGCAGGCCCGTCCCCGCCGTCATGCCTGCTGCGGCGCCGACCGCGACCGCCCAGGTCGGGGAGCAGTCGAACATCGCGACGCACAGGCTCGCGATCCCGACCCCGAGGAAGACGGCGGGGAAGACCGCTCCGCCGCGGAAGCCGACCCCCATGCAGATCGCGAAGCCCAGTGCCTTGGCGAGCAGGACCACCACGATCACCCCCGCCGACTGGTTGACCACCTCACCGATCGCGCTCTGACCGGAGAAGAGGACGTCGTCCAGCTCACCGCCCAACGCCTCGGTGAGGAGGGTCAGCAGCCCGATCGCCAGACCGCCCAGCACCAACGGAACCAGCAGCCGTCGGCTGTTGGTGACAACGGTGTGCACCCGCTCGGCGCCCCTGTGGGCCACCGCCATCAGGATCGCAGCGACGATCCCCACCACGATCGCGAGCGCGACGTCGACGAGGCGCGTGCCGTCGTACGCAGGCAGGTCAGGCACCTGGAGACCGGCCGAGCTGATCCCACCCCAGTCGCCGAGTCCGACGAACAGCAGGTATCCGGTGGCGGCGGCCACCAGACCCGGGACCAGGACCGGCACGAGCTGGGCGCCGGTGGCCAGTCCGGCCTCGAGCAGCAGCAGTCCACCGACCAGCGGGCCGCCGAACAGGGCCGAGACCGCCGAGAACGAACCGGCCGAGGCGAGCACGCCCTGGGTCTCGGGACTCATCGTTCGGCGGCCGGCGAACACCATCCCGACCGCCGAACCGATCGCAATCACCGGCGCCTCCGGTCCGAGGATGACACCGAACGGCAGCGACCCCAGCGCCGCCAGGACGACCGATGGCGCGTAGCGGACCGGTGTCGGCGCCATGGAGAGCCCGTCCACCGGCGAGTGCCCACCATCACCGGGCAGGAAGCGACGTGCCAGCCAGACGATCAGCGCACCGGTGATCGGCAGGCCGATCACCAGGAACCAGGGTGCCGAGTCGTAGCCCAGGTCCGCGGGAAGGTCGTGCCACAGCCAGTCCTCGGCCCAGTGGACCACCGCGAGGAAAAGCGCTGCTGCGAGCGCGGCAGGGATGCCGATCGCCATGCCGAGCGCGACCAGGCCGAGGTATCCGCGAACTATCGGCGTAGGTGTCGACACACACCGATTCAACCAGTCTGGCACCGTTTCCGTGTGCCGGTTGCGGGATATCCGTCCCCGCCCCGGGTTGGTCGGCGCGAGGCAGCGATCAGGCCGGCTGAGCGTCGCGGAGGCGCTGCGAGATGACGGTGGTGACGCCGTCGCCGCGCATGGTGACGCCGTAGAGCGCGTCGCCGATCTCCATGGTGCGCTTCTGGTGGGTGATCACCATCAGCTGGGAGTTCTCGCGCAGCTCCTCGTAGATCTCCAGTAGCCGGCCGAGGTTGGTGTCGTCGAGCGCGGCCTCGACCTCGTCGAGGATGTAGAAGGGCGAGGGACGCGCCTTGAAGAGCGAGACCAGGAACGCGACGGCCACCAGGGACCGTTCGCCACCGGAGAGCAGCGAGAGCCGCTTGACCTTCTTGCCCGGCGGCCGGGCCTCGACCTCGATGCCGGTGGTGAGCATGTTCTCGGGATCGGTGAGGACCAGGCGGCCCTCGCCGCCCGGGAAGAGCCGCGCGAAGACGTGGTCGAAGGCGACGCGTACGTCCTCCCAGGCCTCGGTGAAGACCTGCTCGACGCGGTTGTCGACCTCCTTGACGATGTCCATGAGGTCCTTGCGGGTCTGCTTGAGGTCCTCGAGCTGCTCGGTGAGGAACTTGTTGCGCTCCTCCATCGCGGCGAACTCCTCCAGGGCGAGCGGGTTGACCTTGCCGAGCGCGCGCAGGTTCTTCTCGGCGATCTTGAGCCGCTTGGCCTGCTCGGCACGGACGTAGGCGATCGGCTCGCGCTCGTTGCCGTCCTCGTCGGGGTGCTGCGGGACCAGCTGGTCGGGACCGTAGTCCTTCACGATCGCCTCGCCGTCGAGACCCAGCTCCTCGAGGATCCGCTCCTCGAGCTGCTCGATCCGCATCCGCTGCTGGGCGCGGGCCATCTCGTCGCGGTGGACGGAGTTGACCAGCTCCTCGAGCTCCTTGCCGAGGTTGCGCAGCAGCGAGCGGCACTCGCGCAGCGCCTGCTCCCGACCGGCGCGGGACTCCTCGATCTCCGTGCGGGCCCTGGCGGCCTGCTGCACCGAGACCTCCAGACGGTCCAGCGCGTACGCCACCGCGGTGCCGACCGCTCGCGCGGCCTCGCCCTCGCGGCGCATCTGCTCGCGGCGGGCCGCGGCCTTGGCGCGCTGCTCGCGCTCCTGACGGGCGGCGCGGAGCAGACCTTCGGCACGGCCGGCCAGCGCGCGGGCGCGCTCCTCGGAGGTGCGCAGCGACAGCCGGGCGTCCATCTCGCGCTGCCGTGCGTCGCGGGCCGCCTGGGCCAGTGAGTCGCGGGCGCTGATGTCGGGCTCGTCCTCGGGGTCCTCCTCGGCCATCGCGAGACGCTCCTCGAGCTCGGCGAGCCCGGCGACGGCGTTCTCGCGCGCCTCCTGTGCCTGGGTGACGGCCGCGAGCAGCCGCTCGGCCTCGCCGCGCGCCGCCCGCGACTGCGCGCCGAACTGGCCGAGCTCTTCGGCCACGGCGGCCAGGGTCGCGTCGGACTCGTGCAGCTTGGCCAGGGCGACGTCGACCCGCTTCTGCGCGGCCAGCCGCTCCGACTCCAGGCGGGAGGTCTCGAAGGTGGCCCGCTCGGAGACCGCGTGGGCCTCGGCGAGCTGGGCGGTGGCCTCGTCGACCGCGGCCTGTACCTCGATCAGGCTGGGTACGCTCGAGGAGCCGCCGGAGGCGAAGTGGGCGCCGATCAGGTCGCCCTCGCGGGTCACCGCGGTGACCTCCGGCGAGGCCGAAACCAGCGTCTGGGCAGCGGCGAGGTCCTCGACCACCGCCACCTTGTCGAGCAGTCGTGCCACCGCGGGCCGCAGCACCGCCTGGCACTCCACCACGTCCACTGCGTACGCAGCGCCGGCAGGCAGCGCCGGCCAGCCGCCGGTCTCCTCGGGCGAGCCGCCCAGGAGCAGCCCGGCCCGGCCGAGGTCCTCGGTCTTGAGATGCTCGATCGCGCCGACCGCACGCTCGGCGGACTCGACGACGACCGCGTCCGAGGCGGTCCCGAGCGCCGCGGCCACCGCGGCCTCGTAGCCCGAGCGCACCGCCAGCAGCGACGCGACCGATCCCAGCACCCCGGGAAGGTCGGAGCCGAGCAGGGCCCCGGCGCCGTCCTTGCGGTTCAGCCCCATCTCCAGCGCATCCTTGCGGGCGGCCAGGGTGGAGCGGTCCCGATCAGCCTGCGACGCCTCGGCCTGCAGCTTGGCCAGCCGCTCCTCGATGTCCTCGAGCACGGCGGCAGCGGCCTCGTGCTCGGCGTCGAGGCCCTCCTCGCCCGCGTCCAGCCCGGCGACCTTGGTCTCCAGGGCGGTGAAGTCGCGCTGCGCCCGCTCGGCACGCGCCAGCGCCTCCTCACGAGCAGCGGTCAGGCGCCCGACCTCGTCGTCGGCGGCAGCGGCCCGCGACTTGAGCGCGTTGACCTGACCGGTCAGCCGGGCCAGCCCCTCACGACGGTCGGCGGCAGCCCGCTCGAGCCCCTTGACCCGTCGTTCCTCCTCGGCGGCGGCATCTTCAGCCGACTTGCGGGACTCGACCGCCTCCTCGAGGGAGTAGCGAAGCTCCTCCACCTCGGCGTCAGCGGTCTCCTCCTGCTCGCGGGCCACCTCGGCCTGGGCCTCGAGCTCCTCGGGGTCGCGCCCCTGGCGCACCTCCAGATCCTCGGAGCCGGCCGCGTTGCGCACCCGCTCGGAGGCCAGCGACTGCGTGCCGCGCAACCGCTCGCGCAGGGAGTTCAGCGCGAACCAGGTCTCCTGCGCGGCGGCCAGCGCCGGCAGGTCCTCACGCAGCGCCGCCTCCAGGACGGCCTCCTGCTCCCGCCCCTCCGCGATGGTCTCCTCGACCTCGGCACGCCGGGCCAGCAGCGCACCCTCGTCGGCCAGCTCCTTGTCGAGCTCGGTCTTGGCGGTGACCAGGTCGTCGGCGTAGATGCGGGCCTTGGCGTCGCGTACGTCCATCTGCACCGTCTGCGCCTGCCGGGCGACCTCCGCCTGGCGGCCGAGCGGCTTGAGCTGGCGGCGGATCTCGACGAGCAGGTCCTGGAGCCGGTCCAGGTTGACCTGCGTGGAGTCGAGCTTGCGCAGCGCCTTCTCCTTGCGCTTGCGGTGCTTGAGGACCCCGGCGGCCTCCTCGATGAAGCCGCGCCGGTCCTCGGGGGTCGCGCGCAGGATCGTGTCGAGCTGGCCCTGGCCGACGATGACGTGCATCTCGCGGCCGATACCGGAGTCACTGAGCAGGTCCTGGACGTCCAGCAGCCGGCATGGTTGGGAGTTGATCGCATACTCCGAGCCGCCGTTGCGGAACATCGTGCGCGAGATGGTGACCTCGGCGTACTCGATCGGCAGTGCGCCGTCGGTGTTGTCGATCGTCAGCGAGACCTCGGCGCGGCCCAGCGGGGCGCGCCCGGAGGTGCCGGCGAAGATGACGTCCTCCATCTTGCCGCCACGCAGGCTCTTGGCGCCCTGCTCACCCATGACCCAGGCGAGCGCGTCGACGACGTTGGACTTGCCCGAACCGTTGGGCCCGACGATGCAGGTGATCCCCGGTTCCAGCTCGAGGGTCGTGGCGGAGGCGAACGACTTGAAACCCTTCAGCGTCAGACGCTTGAGGTACATCGGCTTCTCCCCCGGCTCAGGACCACGTGGTCATACACAGTTCGCAACACATCAGCGTGGCTGAGGTGAGCCAGCAAATCTAATCGCCGCTGCTCAGGGGAACCCCAGCGGGTCGAGGATAACCCGCCGGGGCTGTCGATCTGGGGACCTCGGCCCCCACGGCAGTCGGAGTCAGAGACCGACTGTCTGCTTCACCGAGGCCCGCAGCTCCCTCAGGTGGGCGTCGGCGGCCGTACGCAGGCCCGCGACCGCCTCGGGGTCCGGGACGACCCGGTCGGCGAACCTCTCGGCCAGGTCGGCGGCGTCGAAGGCGGAGACGTTGGCCTCGAGCCCGATCCGCTTCATGAAGTTGCGGTTCTTGTTGGTCGCGATCATCACGATCGACGGGACGCCGTACATCGTGGCCACCACCGAGCCGTGGAACTTCATGCTCGCGAACGCGGTGCACTCCCCGATCGTCCGGGTGAGCTCGTCGAGGTCCTCGGTGTAGACGACCTCCTTGCCCGCGATGTCGAGGTCGTCCGCGTTGGACACGTCGCGGCGGCCGACGTCCATCGTGCCGAGGATGAGGTGGCGTACGCGCCAGCCCTCCGCGATCGCCTTGCCGGCCATCTCCTCGATGCGCGAGTAGTCGTCGGGCTCCTCGAGGTTGGGGCGGTAGCGGGTGACCACGCCGAGGATCGGCGCACCCTCGGGCTTGGACGCCGCGGGAAGGTCCAGCGAGCAGACCATGTCGGGGGCGACCTTGATGTCCAGGTCGGCGGAGATGTTGGCGAGGATCCAGTCGGCGGTCGGCTGGTCGCGGACGCCGATGAACTTCACGTTCGGGTGCTCGAGGAACTTCTTGTGCTTCTCGATGATGTGCGGCTTGATCTCGGTGTTGCGGTAGAGCGGCACGCCGATGCCGACCACGAAGACGGGCTTGGCCAGCATCTTGTGGTTGAAGTAGCGCGGGTCGGCCTGCCACGGCTGCAGGATGTCCCCGCCGCCGATGAGGACGGCGTCCACCTCGTCGACGATCTCTGCCAGCGGCCGGTCGTAGTAGGGCTTGGTCATGTTGTCGGCGAGCACCCGCAGCTCGAACTCCTCGCCGAAGTACTGCTCGTAGACCGACAGGAACAGCTCGTCGCCGTAGTTGCCGGCTCCGAAGAACCCGGCGAGCCCGATGACCGGCTTGCGGCCGCGCCGCTCACGGCGGGCCAGCGCCGCCCTGATCTGCTCCTTGAGCGGGGCGGGCAGGCGGCGGGCCGCGGAACGCAGGACCGGGTTCTGGCGCAACGAGGACAACGGAGAGCTCCTGGGGGATCACGATACGGGCCGCCGACGGCGGCGAACCGCGCGAGCGTAGCGACGCCGGGAAGTCCTGGACGCCCACCGGCCGAACCTCAGGTGAACGCTCGGCGACCAATGCGGAGACCCCCGAAAAGGTCGAAACCGACCCTGAGTACAGAGTCGGTTCCCCCTGAACGAGGCCAGCGTTGAAAATAGCTCTCGCTCGTGGTGTTGCAGAGTTGCCCGCAGGTCAGGCGGGCTGCATCTCCTGCATCGAGGTGTCGAGGTCCGCGGTGTGCGCCTCGACCAGTGCATCGTTCTCCGTCTTCAGGGAGAGAACGAGATCCTCGAGCTCACGCACACGTGCACGCAACCGAGCATTCTCGGCGGTGAGGTGGGCGGGAGTCCGCAGGTCGCTGCTCATGTAACCGATCAGCGCCTTCGCCATGAATACGTTTCCTTCGTTGGAATCACTAGAAGTTCCCGCGATACCGGGCCGTCTACAAGAGTGACACCGTAATCGGCGAGCGTCAACGTCGGGCGTCCAAAGCCGGGACTTCCGACCGTGCGATCCAGCGGATTCCACCGCAATTCGGGCAAAACTTGAGTGCATCGCACTCAACTTCGGTTCAGCCGCGGCGGCGGCGCTCACGCAGCTGCATGAGCTCCTTCTTCTCCTTGCTGGTCAGCGAGTCGGCGCCCTCGGCGTGGATCTTGTCGAGGAGCTCGTCCATCCGCTGGTCGTCCTTGGAGACGGTCGAGGACTCCCAGGGACCGGTGACCACGGTCGGGCCTGACTTGCGCTTCTTGGCCTTGGCGGGCTTGGCCGCCTTCGGCTGCCCGGGCGCGCCGGCCACCTGCGGGATCCAGGGGAACCGGTCGAGCAGCCCGAACTGGCGTGCCACGAAGGCGTTGACGAAGAGGCCGACGACGAAGACCAGCAGCATCACCCAGCTGCGGTAGCCGAGGTACTGGATCAGCTGGATGCCGACGAGGATCACACCGAAGAGCCAGGCCGGGATGTTGAACATGAACATCCGGTCGGGCCACTGCGCGATCCACAGCAGCACCACCATCATCTCCAGCATCCCGAGGCCGGCGAGGACGTACGTCGGGTCCAGCACCGCACCGAAGAGGACAGCCAGGAACGAGAGCACCGCGGTGAACGCCACCAGCAGCCAGGCGAACCGGACCCGGCCGAGCTCGTTGCGCTCGAGGTCGGAGCCGAAGTACCAGAAGAAGAAGATCGCCAAGACGTCGAAGATGCTGAACTGCGGGTAGGCGAACGGCCAGGTGACCAGCGTCCACAGCTTCAGATCGGCGAGGTTGGGCTGGATCAGGGCCAGCCCGGCCAGCACGCCCTGGCCACCCATCACGGCGAACAGGACCAGTCCGACGATGCTCGCGAAGACCACGAGCCACGTCGTGGTCACCCCCAATGAACCGATGTGGAACCAAGGCTCGTGGGGATAACGACCGCCTGGGGTCAACCGGAAACGTTCTCGCACGGGGCGAGCCTATCCACGCATTGGTTGCCGCGTCAGCAGGGCACTCCCACCGACCTTCTCGATGTTGCCCAGATCCGGGGGCAGCGCCGGATCCGAGCGCCACGGATGCTGCCGAACGGCAGCCCGGGCGCCGTACCTGTCGATCATCGCGATCAGCGCGACGAGGTCCTCGGCCCGGTTCTGGGCGACCAGCCACGCCATCAGCCGTTGGGCACGCGGAACCGTGGTGTTCTCGAACGGCACCCCGGCCTCGTACCAGAACTCCAGGACGGCGCCGCGCAGCAGCTCCCAGTAGCGGCTCGGGTCCTCGGTGTCGGGGTGGACGGCCGCGCGGAAGTGCTCCCACATGTCGATCGGCAAGACCTCGACGAGCAGGGTCTCCATGAGCTTCGCCGAGCCGGCCGCGCGTACGAGGTCGATGGTCTGGCGCTTGGTGTCGATCCGCTCGACGAGGTTCGCGATCTGCGCGCGCCGCTGCGTCGCCGAGGACCGGTCGGAGCGGACCTGCCAGTCGTAGACGATCTCCGTGATGACGTCGAAGGAGTCCGCGGCGAGGAACGCCTGCGTGAGCGCAACCTGGTCCTGGTAGCGGGTGCGCTCGGGGAAGGCGATCGCGTTCTCCGTCCAGAACGATCGCCGGAAGATCTTGTTCCACACGAAGATGTCGGCGAGCATCAACGGTGCGTCCTCGATCCGGCACCTGAGCCGCTCCTCCGCGTGGTTGCGGCGCATCAGCGGTGTCATGAACCTGCGTTCCACCCCGCCTTCGACCGCGACCCGCTCTGCCGCGCCGACCGCGAAGTCCGAGCCCGTACGCCGCAACGACCGCACCATCGCCGACCACGCATCGTGCGGAAGCGTGTCGTCGGGGTCGACGAACGTCAGCAGCTGTCCGGTCGCCGCGTCGATCCCGGTGTGACGCGCCGTCGACACCCCCGAGTTCGGCTGGGTGATGACGGTGACGCAGGCTTCCTCAGCGGCGAGGCGCCGCAGGATCTGCGCGGAACCGTCGGTCGAGCCGTCGTCGACGACGATCACCTCGAGCTTCGAGATCTCGGTCCGCGGCTGGCCCAGGATGCTGCGCAGGCTCTTCTCGACGTACTCCGCCACGTTGTAGACCGGCACGACCACGCTGAGCGTCGGCCTGCCCCGCAGCAGCCCGCGCGCCCGACGGGCTCCGGCTTCGGTCAGCTGGCGCCAGTCGCTCACGGTGCGCCGTCCCCCGTGGGTGGAGTCCCTGGGCGGGGATGTCGGGCTGTCAATCATTGGTGATCACTTTCGCAGCGCAAGGACGGAACGGAACTGCTTCCGCGACGCCCTGGGTTTGTCACAAGGCGTCTTCGATGGCGCGGCCCAGGTACGGCGCAAGGGTTCGCGTGTAGGTGAGGGTCAGGTGTTCACCGTCATCACGGTAGACGATGACGTGACCGACGACCGGACGGCAGAACTTCGGTTCGCAGTAGAGGTCCGTCAAGTCCACCAGCACCGCATTCGGGTCGATGGCCACGGCCTCTGCCAGCCCCGACGGCGGAAGGACCTTTCTGCGCGGCTGCGCACACGCTGAAGCTGCGTCGAGCCGCTGCGCCTCCACGCAGGCCATCGTTCCTTCCGGCATCGCCGGGTTGTCCTCGATCGCGATCACGGGCACCTTTCGGGCGGCCGGCCGGCGCGCCCACGCGCGGGCAAGCCCTTCAGCCGTCTCAGCGACCGAGGTCGTCACATCGTCTCCGGCCAGGATCGGAGAGGAGTTTCGCGCCTTGGAGGTGAGGATCGCGTCCAGGTCATCAGCGTTCTCGACGTACGCACTGATGCCACGCCGCCACTCCTGGCACAACCGATGGTCTGCGGTGCTGTTCTTCTGGAGGTCCGACTCTGTCCAGTAACAGCCGACTCGGCCGGCGACATCGATCCGCCACCCGAACTCGTGCGCGATGTCCTCGTACGCCCCGACCAACTGGTCGTTGTGGGAGTCGCCGACCGCAAGCAGTCGTCTGCTGTAGCCCGTCTTCGGACCGAGCCGGCACATCACGACGTCCCCGGTCGTGGCGGCCGAGCTCGACCAGCACTCGCTTCGGTTCGCCTGGTCAGTTGCGAGGTCCGACGGGTTCGGGACGAGAACGCCCTCCAGATCGGGGTTCTCGCAGGCCGGATCGGCGAGCTCGGCTGCGCCCAGACATGGCAGGTTCCGGGCCAGGAGGGCGTTCGCCTTCCGTTCCGACTCCGCTGCGCTGATCACCTGCGCTGCCAGCCCCGTGGCAGCGACGGACAGCACGACCACCATCGCCGCAGCACTCCACAGACCGACCGAAACCGGAGAGCGTCCGCCAAGAAGCCTGGTGGAGAAACGCACCCGGTTCTCCCACTGGGTCGTACTGAGCCACGCGAGCGGGAAGGTCACACCGAGAATCAGGAGCTTCGCCACGACGTCCAGGGGCGCACCGGTGACGTACGGCACCAGGACGATCAGCGGCCAGTGCCAGAGGTAGATGGCGTACGAGGTGTCTCCGACGATGGACACGGGTCGCCACGACCCGGCTCGTGCGAGGAACGTTCCGCGGCCGAGCCAGATGACCAGCGCGGCGCCGCCCACCGGAACGAGGGCGGCGACCCCAGGAAACGGCGTCGCGCTGGTGTACTGCGTCGCCGCCGCCGCGATCAGGGCGAGGCCGATCGCCACCCCCAGAGCGCGGGCCGTCCTCGACGTGATCATCGGCAAGAACCCGATCAGAACTCCGACGGCGAACTCCCAAGCGCGGGTGAAGGTGGAGAAATACGCCTCCGGGGTGTTCGCGGTGAGCCAGACGCCGTAGGTGATGGAGGCGCAGGCGATGAGCGCGAACAGCCATCCGGCGAGTCGCCGGGTGGTGACGTACGACGCGGGGCCGGTCGCTCGGGAGACCAGCATCACGGCGAGCAGTAGGAGTGGCGTGAACGCGTAGAACTGCTCCTCGACGGAGAGGCTCCAGAAGTGCTGGACCACGGAGGGCACGTTGTCGGCGGCGAGGTAGTCCACGCTCGCCCAGGCGAGCCGCCAGTTCTCGACGTACAGGCTCGAGGCGGCGATCTCGGTCAGGAACTGCGACCAGAGACTTCGCGGCACCCAGATGAACGTCGCGACGGCACTCACCAACAGGACCAGGAGCGAAGCCGGCAGGAGGCGTTTCGCGCGCCGTGCCCAGAACGCCCCCAGGCGAATGCGGCCGGTCGTCTCCATCTCACGGAGCAGGTGACTTCCGATGAGGAACCCCGAGATAACGAAGAAGACGTCCACACCGATGTACCCACCGCTCAGTCGCCCCGGCGCGAGGTGGTAGGCGAACACGGATAGGACCGCGATCGCGCGCAGCGCTTGGATGTCTGGCCGGAACGCACCCGCTCGCGCAGGCGCACTCGATGCCGTACGCGTATCGTCCGTCCGCGTACTCGTAGTCGTCGTCACGGAGCCCTCCCGTCCACGTGCACCAACGCGGCCGTCAGAGGAGCGGCGCCGTGGCGAGGTCGTCCGGGCCGATCACGCGGCCGTCGTCCGCGACACCTCGGATGCGCTGCAGCAGGGCATCGTGGGAGACCCCCACCCCGTCCTCGAGGTGGTCGAGCACCTTCTCGAGCACGCGGTCGTTGTTGCCCTGGAACGCGTTGCGACGCCACAGGGCGACGGTCTGGGCCTCCTGGATCTGCTGGTAGCCGGCACGCTCACGGGGCATCCAGACCGGGTAGCCGTTGGCGGTCGCCATCGCCTTGAGCCACAGGTCGTCGGCGTACAGCGCGGTCTCTGAGATCGCGTCGAGGTCGAAGGTCGCCGCCGGGAGCGAGTGCGGTGGGTAGAGCACCCCTCCGATCCCGGTCGGAAGGAGCTGGTAGCTCGCCTTGCCGCGCAGATAGTTGCAGTCGTAGACCCACCCGTCGTAGGAACGAAGGGTGCCGTCGGGCCGGAACATGGCCAGGTTCGCCCGCTGGCAGATGATGGCCTTCGGGTTCGCCAGGTGGCCCTCGTACAAGGTCTCGACGAGGTTCTCGTCGTAGACGACGTCGTCGTCCACGGTGACGACGAGCGCCTCGGGATACTCCTGCACGGCGTAGAAGTACTTCTTGTGCGGCGCGATGTCGCCGTCCACCCAGCGGATCTGGAAGCAGTCGTCCTGACGGTCCAGGACATCCTGCGGGACGTCGGCCTCTCGGTTGGGGAAGTTCTCGGTGGACAGCCACAGGAGCACCTTGTCGGGCCGCATCGTCTGCTCCACGAGGGAGTCGATGCACTGGCCGATGGTGAGCATCCGGTGAGGGATCGAGGTCAGCGACACCACAACATCCTGGGTGGCTGACGGAACTCGTCCGCGGCGTCGCTCAGCCTTCGCCACCACCGGCTGGATCCTGCGGCCGGCACCAGCAGCGATCCGCCGTTCGAACAGGCCCCCGAGGTCCTTGGTGTAGGCATCCATGCTGGCTCGCTCGTCGTACGCCCGACGGGACGCGCTGCCCATCTTCTCGAGCGTCGAGGCCTCCTTGTCCATCATGGCCATGAACGCGTCGCGGAGCGCCATCACGTCACCGGTGTCGACGACCAGGCCGTTGGCGTTGCTGACCATGTACTTGGCGCCGACGTTCTCCGTCACGATCAGCGGCTTGGAGAGCATCGCTCCCTCGAGCGCGACCAGGGAGCACGACTCATCGCGCGAGGCGACGACCACGGTGTCCATCTGTGAGAGGAGCTCGATCTTCTCCCGCTCCTCGGAGATCACGCCGTGGTAGTGGATGTTCTCCTCGTCCGCGATCTGGCCGAACACGTAGGAGCTGACCGAGGTGCCACTGTTGATGAACCCACCCGCGAAGTGCAGCTCTGCGCGAGCTCGATACTCCTCAGGCATCGCCTGGTAAGCAGCGATGAAGACGTCGTATCCCTTGCGGTGCTCGATGGTGCCGAGCTGGACGAACCTGAACGTGCCTCCGGCGGCGATCTCGTACGGCTGTGCGTACTCGGAGACGTCGACGACGCTGTTACGCACCACCTCGACGGGGCCCTCTGCGTGCTCCGCGACGGCTGCTGCGGCGTACTCGCTGACCACGCAGATGCTGCGGCTCTGGCGCAGAGTCTCCTGGCGTTCCGGGGCTGCGGCGAAGAAGTCAGGCAGGTTGGTCGCCTCGCGCACGTACCAGACGAGTGGAATCCGTCCCTCGAGGACGCGTACGTAGTCGTCCGTCGCCACGGTGTTGCAGACGACGAGCTCGACGCCGCTCTCGATGAGCTTGTTGATCCGCTTCGGGCCCAGCTGGCCGGCACGCATCACCTTCACGGAGATGCCGAGGGCCGCGAACTCCTTCGAGAAAGGACCGGGCTTCGCGGTCCAGACCACCGGCTCGTACCCCAGGGACATCGCGACCTTGCACATCCGGTGCAGGCTCCTGGGCGTGCCGGTGTAGGTCATCTCCGGCGACACGAACACGATCCGCCGTGACCGCGAGACCTGAGCGAAGTCCTTCGACGTAGCCGCAGGCTCGAGAGCCTGGAGCGGCCCACCGAGGTCGAACAGGTCACCGAATCGCTCGGTGTGCGTCTCCTCGCCGAACAGGGCCGGCGTGGCGTCGTAGAGGAAGTCCTTGTAGACCTCGTGGGAGTACGCCTCGTTCTCGATCGCAGCCTTCAACGGGTTGAACGCGACGTAGGGCGAGATCGGACGGATGTCCTGGCAGCTCTTCGAGCGCGCCAGGTACGCCTCGACGAAGTCGAGGATCCCGCGCTGCATCTCGGTGATCTGCTCGACGTTGCGCGGAGCGTTGTTCCCACGGACGGCCACAGCACGGCCATCCTCGAACCCGTAGCCCACGACGCTGGAGGCGACCTCGGTGAACAGGTACTCGAGCGGGTGGTGCAGCAGGTCCGTCCTGCGTGCCGCCTTCGGGCCACCGGGCATCATGAACCTCGCCAGGTCCAGGTTCGTCATCGGCGAGTAGGCATAGGCGCTCATGAAGCCGTCGGACACCGTGTCGGTGACCTGCTCGGTGCGGCTCGTGCACATCAGCGCGCCGGAGACCTCGAGTGCGCGGTCGGCCAACGCGGTCCGGAAGAAGTGGCGAAGAGCGGTGATACAGGTGCCGCTCCAGCCGATGTCGACGATCAGAACCCGCTTGGCATCGCCGACGGCCGCACCGAAGTACTCCTTCGCCGCCTCGACGCTGGTGCGGTTGTGCTCCTCGATGACGTGCTTGTGGTCCCAGAAGAACTGCTCCAGACGTCGCCGAGTGGCGCTGGCCGGGAAGAGGAACCGCTCGATGTCCGCTCGGTCCAGGTACGGCAGCAGGTAGTCGAACCCCGTGTCGATCAGGAGCTGCTCGATGGTCTTGGTGTTGTTGGACTCCTTGAACCAGCGGAAGAAGGAGCGCCCGACGAAGTCGTCGAAGTTCAGGTCGAGGGTGATCCCGGCGGCCGCGTAGCGGGAGATGTCGATGTAGACGCTGTCGGCGCTGCCGTAGAAACGGTCGTAGACGCGCGAGATCACGTCGCAGTCGCGCCCGCAGAACAGGATCCGGTCGATCCCCTTCTCGCGCACGACCGACTCGAGAAACTCGCTGAACCCCGCAGCCAGGACGCCCCCGACGCGGTAGCCGTGCGTGTAGTGCAGGCCTTCGGTCCAGGTGCCGGAGCCGATCGAGTTGTTGAGGGTGGCCCCGTAGAAGCTGCCCGCCAGCGTCTCCATGTACGGCTCTCGGACGAACCGTCGCTGGTCCTGGTTGTACACGGCCGGAAGGCCGACCCGCTCGGACTGCTCGACATCTGCCTCGAGGTTGTCGCCGACGTGGACGATCGAGGTCTCGCTGCCGTAGTACTCCAGGAGGACCTGCTGCAGCGTGCCGTCACCCTTGCGGCGAAGGTACTCGTTCGACAGGTAGATCTTCTCGTAGCCCGCGTACCCGTTGCCGACGAGCATCTCCTCGATGACCTCTCGGGAGAGGTACATGTCGGAGGTGAACACGATGGTCTTGCCCTGAACGAGGAGCCGGTCGAAGACCTCCTTGATGTACGGGTTCGCTTCGGCCAGCTCGATCTCGAGGTCCCGCTCGAGCAGCTCCCACGCCGGATCCGCACCGTAGCGCTCCTCCATCACGGCGTAGATCTCACCGAGAGTGACCTCGCGAGACCCCTTGTGGTTGTCGTTCTCCCGGCGCGCGTGCTCTTCTGCCTGCCTGCGGATGCTCGGGAACCTGTCGATGCCGAGCCGTGACCCCAGGATCCGGAAGACATCCTTCGGGAACTCCACCGCTCGGTACAGGGCCGTGTCGAAGACGTCGAACGAGACGACGTCATAGGCGGCCAAGGTCTCGACCATCTCCTCGACGCTGATTCGCTCAGCACTGTCAGGCTGGAGGTAGTACGGCCGCCCACTCTCCAGCTCGGCACCCGGAGTCTCTCCCAGCCGAGCGCGCAGGCGCTCGATCTTCGCGTTCAGACCCGACTGCCGGTCCAGGAGCCGGGTGTAGCGGGACACGACCGGACCGCCGTTGGTCGGACGACCGAACAGCACCAGCCTGTGCTCGCCGTCCACCTCTGCGACGCGCACCATCCGATGACGCAGCCCGAGCTTGTTGGTCGGCTGCTCGCCCATACCGGCAGGCATGGTTCCTCCTTGTGTTTCTGGGGTGACGACAGTGCGGGCGGACCCGCGGTTGGTCTGATTCCGATCGAGCCGGCTCATGAGCCGCCGCAGCATCGCGCTACTTCTCGATGACGCAGGCCCGCTGCTGTGGCGGGCGAACATCTCGCTTGAGCGAGTTGCGGATGACGCGGGGTCCGGACGTCATCAGGGACCCGATCCTGAACGACACCGAGCCGCGGGTGTCGGCGAGCTCCTGATCACGGCCCTGGAGCTCCTGCTCGAGGGTCACCACCCGGCTTCTCAGCCGCGTGCGGACGGCCGAGGCGGTCCCGGCTGCCGCGGCGACCGCGTCGGCCAGATAGGTGGCCACGATCTCTGCGCACATCGGGCTCAACGCCGCGTACTGCCACCATCGCTCCGCGAAGTCGGCCGAGACATCCATCCACGGCTTGCGCTTGTCGGCGAAGTGGATGATGACCGGCGAGCTCATCGCCTCGTCGTACTCGTCTCGGGACCAGACCCGCTGGACGGCCGGCCTGCTCCAGAACTCCTCGACGTTCTTGGGGCCGTACTTCGTCATCAGGTTGAAGCGGAGCGGAAGATGGCGGATGCCGTCATAGCAGACGATGTTGATGATGTCCTGGTCGTCGGAGTCGAACTCCTTGGCGGAGAGCTCGAGGAACTCCTCGACCAGGCCGTGCTCACGCATCTTCTCCAGGTTCATCACCATGACACCGGAGTTGACGTAGCGGTCGAAGGACGGGAGGCCCATCGCCTGTGCGGCCTCCGTCGAGCGGAGGTGGTAGACGGCAGCCGGCACCGCAGCGACGTAGACGTCGTGCACGTCCTGCCCGTAGAGCGTAGACAGATCGCTCTCGATGACGGTGTCGACATCGAGGTAGACGATCTTGTCGACCTCCGGGAAGAGGTCGGGCAGCTTGAGTCGGAAGTACGCAGGCGCCGTCAGGTGCGAGGTGCTGACCTTGACCTCGGCGAAGTCGTCGACGACGACGAACGTGATCGTGTTGCCCGGATAGCGGCTCTCGAAGCTGAGGATCTGGTCGCGTACGCCCGCCGGGTACTCCTCGGCCACCAGGATCTTGAGGTCGTACCTGGTGTCGGTGCCTGAGTTCTCCAGCAGCGACGTGATCGTCACCGACATCGGCTTGGCGTAGTTGAGGTCGGCGGCCATGGCGACCGGGATGACCCGGGTCTGTGTGCCTTGGTCGTTGTCTACACGGGGGTGCGGTAAGTCCAGATCCTGCGGGCGCGTTGTGGGCGCATGATCGGATACGGCGAGCTTGTGGGGAGCCACCTGTTGTCCTTGTCGAGCTTGACCACCCGAGGGCAGGGCATGGTGGTTCACGCCCGTGCCGGTATGGGTCGGCCGTGGTTTGTCTTCCCCGAGATCCGGATGGCCACGTAGCCACCCGTCAAAACCGCCAGCCCGAACATGGCGGTGCGTCGTCTGTTGCCCCCCGGCCGGTGCAGAGCTGCACCCAGGACGAACGACCGAGAGACTAACCCAACCGAATCCCGTTCACTTAACTTTCGCCGCCGATTTTCGGAAGCGTCACAGTGCTGCAACATTCACGGGCCCAAACGGGCCGTGAGCAATAGCCCAGACGGGCTAATTACCCCTGGATTCGCCTGACCCGAGGGGCCGGCTGGCAGGTGGGGCAGAAGTAGGAGGAGCGGTTCATGAAGGCGATGCGGCGCATCGGGGAACCGCACCGGTCGCAGGGCTCGCCCTCACGTCCGTACGCAGCGAGCGAACGCTCGAAGTAGCCCGACTCGCCGTTCACGTTGACGTAGAGCGCGTCGAAGGAGGTGCCGCCCTGGGCGAGCGCCTCGGTCATCACGTCGCGTACGTGGCCGAGCAGCTCGCGCACCTTCGGGCCGGTCAGCCGGTCCCCCGGCCGTTCGCCGTGCAGCTTGGCGCGCCACAGCGCCTCGTCGGCGTAGATGTTGCCGACGCCGCTGATCACGGTCTGGTTGAGCAGGATCCGCTTGATGCCGCTGGCCGATCGCCGGACCCGCCGGACGACCGCGTCCTCGTCGAAGGCGGCCTCGAGCGGGTCGGGGGCGATGTGGACGATCTCGGGCGGGAGCTCGGCTCCCCCGGGGCTGATCGAGAGGCCGCCGAACATGCGCTGGTCGACGAAGCGGAGCTCGCGCCCCTCGGCGGCCCCTTCGAGGCGGATCCGGACACGCAGGTGCCGTTCGTCGGGAGATGCCGGCGGCTGGACGAGGATCTGGCCGCTCATGCCGAGGTGGGCCATGAGGGCATCACCGGAGTCCAGCGGCAGCCACAGGTACTTGCCGCGGCGGCGAGCACCGACGAGCGCGCGGCCCCTCAGCTCCTCGGCGAAGGCCGAGGCACCGGCGAGATGGCGGCGCACGGGCCTGGGATGCAGGACCTCGACGGCGATGATCCTCGCGCCGAGAACGTGGCGCTCGAGGCCGGCGCGTACGACCTCGACCTCGGGGAGCTCAGGCAACGGGCATCTCTCAGGCGGACGAGGCTGCGGCGGCGGCCTGGATCTCGCCGTAGGCCGTCTCCGCGGCGGCCTGCTCGGCCTCCTTCTTGGAGCGGCCGACGCCGTTGCCGTAGAGCTGCTCGCCGACCCGGACCTTCGCGGTGAAGGTCTTCATGTGGTCGGGGCCCTCGTCGGTGATGACGTATTCGGGCACACCGAGGGTGCGCTCGGCGGCGAGCTCCTGGAGAGAGGTCTTCCAGTCGAGCCCGGCACCGAGGTCGGAGGCCGCCTCGATGAGGGGGTCGAAGAGTCGGTGGACGAGGACCGTGGAGACCTCGATGCCACCGGAGAGGTGGACCGCCCCGATCACCGCCTCGACGGTGTCGGAGACGATCGACGCCTTCTCGCGCCCACCGGTGGCCTCCTCGCCACGGCCCAGCTTGATGTGCTGGCCGAGGCCGATGGCCTGACCGACCTCGGCCAGGGCGCGGGCGTTCACAACTGCCGCCCGCAGCTTGGCCAGCTTGCCCTCGGGCAGGTCGGGGTGGGTGCGATAGAGGGTCTCGGTGACCACGACGCCGAGCACCGAGTCGCCCAGGAACTCCAGGCGCTCGTTGGTGGGCAGGCCACCGTTCTCGTAGGCGTAGGACCGATGTGTCAGCGAACGCTCAAGCAGCTCGGGGTCCAGAATCGGATCCCCGAGCGCTTTGCGAAGCTCGGCGTAGTTGGTCAGGAGACTAACCGCGTGTCAGATCAGAGGACCTGGCGACGCTCGGCGCGAGCGCCGTACTGGCCGCACTCGCCGCACGCACGGTGCGGGATGTGCTTGGCGCCGCAGGCGGGGTTCGCGCACGTCACCAGGGTCGGCGCAACGGCCTTCCAGGCCGAGCGGCGGTGGCGGGTGTTGCTGCGCGACATCTTCCGCTTCGGAACAGCCACTGTTATCTCCTCATAATTCGACCGGCCGGATCTCGGCCGGCTACTGAAGCCTATTTGCTGGGTTGAACCCTAGTTGCTGGGGTCGTCATTCAGCGAAGTCAGCCCCGCCCAGCGCGGGTCGATCTTCTCGCCGTGGTCGTGCCCGGGCTCGTCCGCGAGCCGCACCCCGCACTCGGGGCACAGTCCGGGACAGTCGTCCTGGCACATCGGCTGGAACGGCAGTGCGAGCACCACCGCATCCCTGAGCACCGGCTCGAGGTCGATCAGATCGCCCTCGGTCCGGCTGGTCTCGTCGTCCTCGTCAGGGGCCTGGCCGTCACGAGAGTCGTTGTAGACGTACAGCTCCTGGATGTCGACCTCGGCTTCGTCCTTGATCGGCTCCAGGCACCGTACGCACTCGCCCTCGAGGACAGCGAAAGCAGTCCCCGTGACCAGCACGCCCTCCATGACCGCCTCGAGCCGCAGGTCGAACTCGACCGGCGAACCCTCGGGGACGATGAGGACTTCGATACCAAGATCCGCCGGTGCCGGCACCGTCAACTCCACGTGACGCTCGGACCCCGGGCGGCGGCCGAGCTCGCGTGTATCGAGCACGAGCGGCGCTCTCGGGTCCAGCGCAGTCATGTTTCACTTCCGGATCAGGGCACGACAGATCAGAAAGATCTTAACGGGACCGGGCGAGCGCGACCAAAAGGACAGGCACGGCCTCACGGACAAGTTGACCGCCTTACCGCGTGCGCTACCGACGCCCGGTCCCGACTACTCATAGGTTTTCGGTTGTGCACTCATCCGATCGGTGGCGCTCGGGCGTCGTACTGGCGCTTCTCCTCCTCTTCGTCGCGGTGACCTTCGGTCCCGCGCTGGTGGGTCGGGGGATGCTGCTGGACACCGGATGGCTGCACGCGATGATGCCGTACGCCGCCGACGGGCCGATCCCGCAAGGGACCCTGTGGTGCCGTGGCGATACCTGGGACTACTACCTGCCCGGCGTCGAGAACATCGTCGAGGGCGTACGCCACGGCAACTGGCAGACCTGGGCGCCCTACGAGGTGGGCGGCGCGCCGCTGGCCTCGCTGCCGAACCACGCGGTGCTGAGCCCGGTCTCGTGGCCCTACTGGGTGATGCCGATGTGGCTGGCGCCGGCCTGGGTGAAGCTGACCGAGCTGGTCCTGGTGCTGGCCGGGATGGTGCTGTTTCTCGGCCGGCTCGGGGTGCGGCGCAGCATCGCGCTGGTGGCCGGGCTGGTCTTCTTCACCTCCGGGTTCATGATGATGTGGACCAACTGGCCGCACACCAAGGTCGCCTGCCTGATCCCGCTGCTGCTGTGGGCCCTGGACCGTGCGGTGCGGGAGCGCGGCGCGCGCGGCCTGGCCGCCGTCGGCCTGGTCGTCGCGGCGATGCTGCTCGGCGGGTTCCCGGCGGTGACGATGTTCGCGCTGACCCTGGGGGCGATCTACGTGGTCGTGCGAGCGCTCACGCTCGGCGACGTGCGGCGCACGCTGGTCGCGGGCGGCGTCGCCGCCGGTGGCGTCGTGCTCGGAGTCGCGCTCTCCGCGGTCCAGCTGCTGCCCTTCGTGCTCAACATGAGCGCTCTCGGGCTCGACGGGCGGGTCCCCAACCAGGTCAAGCCCGCCAGTCTCGTGCTGACGACCGTCGCCCCTGACGTCTACGGCACCTGCGTCGACGGGCTCTGGTCCGGCGAGGACAACCCGATCGAGTCGATCTCCTTCGTCGGCGTCGCGGCGCTGATCCTGGTCCTGTGTGCCCTGGTCGTCCGGCTCCCCGGCGGTCGCCGCCCCTCGACTCCCGCACTGCTCACGGTCGTGCTGGGCGCGGTCGTCTGGCTGCTGTGGATCGGCGGGCTGCCGCTCGAGCTGCTCCAGAAGCTGCCCGGCTACAGCTCCAACAGCTTCGGACGGGCCAACTCGATCTTCGGGTTCCTGTGTGCGGTGCTGGCTGGGATCGGGCTGGAGCGGCTCGTCCAGCGGGCCGAGGCGTCTCCTGACGGGGAGGGCCGGTCCAGGCGTCCGCGACTGGTGGTGTCGCTGGTCGTGCTGCTGGCGGCCGCGGGTCTGGCTGCGTACTTCCTGTATGCGGCGTACGTCTACATCGACGGCGCCCCGCGGCCGATCCCCGACCTCGCCGCGAAGCTGCGGGTGCCGGCGCTGCTGGGGGTGGTCTCGGTCCTCGCGGTGGCGGCGACGCTGCTGCTGCGGGGCCGGTGGCGGCTGTTGGGCCCGCTGGTGCTCGTGCTGGCGGTGCTCGCGCAGAGCACGATGTTCGCGCGCGAGGTGCTGCCGCTGACCGACCGCGAAGAGTTCTACCCGGTCACCCCGGCCCACGAGTTCCTGAAGGAGAACCTCGGAGCGGAGCGCTACGGCGCCTCGGGCTGGGAGCACTCGGCCGTCGCCGACCACTACCGGCTGCGTACGCCGACGGGTCATGAGTTCACCTCGCCGGAGTGGAAGGCGCTGATCGCCGCGGTCAGCCCGGATGCCCAGCTGTCGCCGACCTACACCGACTTCCCCGCCAACGTGCCCACGCCGGGGCGTCAGCCGGTGCTCGACCAGCTCTCGGTCCGCTACTGGGTGGCCCAGCCGCTGGAGGTCATCGGCGTCTCCGAGCCGACGCCGGTGCCGGTCGCGCAGCGGCAGCGACTGACCGTGATGCCCGGCCAGCAGGCGACGTGCCAGGTCCCGCAGGGAACCCTGCGCGGGATCGAGGTCACCGTGCCCGACGGCCTGAAGCCGCGAGCGCAGACGCCGACGGTCGTGCGGGTGAGCGTCGGGGCCGGCGCCGAGAAGCTCACCTCCGAGCGGGCCATCGCCGTGAACCGACCGCTCAAGCGCGGCGAGAAGCTGCGCGTCGCCGTGCCCGACCACCGCTTCACCGCCGGACCGGTGCCGGTCACCATCTCGTTCGAGGGGAAGCGGAAGCCGGTCCAGCTGGCCGGCCGCACCGACGGCTCCGCGGTCTGCGCCGCGGTTCGGCCGGAGCAGGGCGACGGCCTCAGGGTGGTGCACGCCTCGGCCGGCGCGGTCGTCTACGAGCGCGCGAGCGCATTGCCGCGGATCCGCTGGGCCGGCACCAGCGAGGTCGTCCCCGACGGGCCCACGCGAGTGCGCCGGCTGACCGAGGGCGTCGCGCCCGGCACGGTGCTCCTCGACGACGACTCGACGCCGGCCGCCTCCGGCTCGACCGCCCAGGTCGACGTACGCCGCGACGAGGCCGAGACGATCTCGGCCGAGGTCACCGCGGACGGAGCCGGCTACCTCGTCGTCGCCGACTCGATCGCCCGCCCGGGCTGGTCGGCGACGGTCGACGGCCGCCCAGTGGACCTGGTTCCCGGCAACCACGCCTTCGCCGCCGTGCCCATCCCCGACGGAACCCACACGGTCACGCTGCGCTACGAGGCTCCGGGGCTGCGTACGGGTGCCGTGGTCTCGCTCCTCGGCGTCCTGGTGACGCTGGGTCTGCTGCTCGTCCCTCGGGTGCTGGACCGACGCCGTGGCAGACGCCGCGTGGACCTCTCCTGAACGCCAGGTTTCACTAGCACATACGCCGGATGACACCCGCGAGGGGGCGTGGGGCCGCGGAATCCACGCGGTAATGTGGCAGCTCGGAAGCCCCTCACCTGCCCGATCAGTTCGGTCCCACTACTTGCCCTGAGGTCCCTGTGAAGCTTGTCGTTCAAGTCCCCTGCCTCAACGAGGAGGAGACGCTCCCGTCCGTGCTGGAGTCGATTCCGAAGCAGATCCCCGGAATCGACGAGATCGTGATCCTGATCGTCGACGACGGGTGCACCGACCGGACGGTCGAGGTGGCCAAGGAGCACGGCGTGCGCGAGTTCGTGCACCACTCCCGCAACCAGGGCCTGGGTCGGTCGTTCCACGACGGCGTGGTCCGCGCGCTCGAGCTGGGCGCCGACATCGTGGTCAACACCGACGGCGACAACCAGTACCCGCAGGACCGCATCACCGACCTGGTCCAGCCGATCATCAACGGCCAGGCCGACATCGTCATCGGCGACCGGCAGGTCGACCGGATCGAGCACTTCTCCGGACTGAAGAAGAGGCTGCAGAAGGTCGGCTCCAAGGTGGTCAACATGGCCGCCGAGACCGACCTGCCCGACGCGGCCAGCGGCTTCCGCGCCTACTCGCGCGAGTCGCTGATGCTGCTCAACACCGTGACCCGCTTCTCCTACTGCATGGAGACGATCATCCAGGCGGGCAACAAGCGGATGAAGATCGCCTCGGTGCCGATCGAGACCAACGCCAAGACGCGTGAGTCGCGACTGTTCAAGTCGATGCCGGAGCACATCATGAAGTCGGGCGCGGCGATCGTGCGCTCCTACATGATGTACAAGCCGTACGCCATCTTCGTCTGGCTCACCGCCTTCTTCTTCGTCCTCGGCGCGATCCCGTTCGTCCGCTACCTCGTGCTGTGGTTGAGCGGCGACAACGGCAACCACATCCAGTCGCTGCTGCTCGGCGGTGTGCTGATCAACCTGGCCTTCATGTCCGCGATGCTCGGCGTGATCTCCGACCTGATCCGCACCAACCGGGTGCTCATCGAGGACGACCTGGAGCACACCAAGAAGGCTCGCTTCGGCAAGTCCGGCACCGAGATGCTCCGCGACCAGACCTCGGTCGCCGAGTTCGACCTGCCGCACACGCCGCGGACGAGCACGGCCCAGTCTTCGGCCCAGTCCGGCGAGACGTGGACGACCAGCCTGTGACAGCGACCCACTCCGACCCGGTCTCCGCCACGGAGGCCGGGTCTTCGGCTACGCCCGGTCCCACGAAACCCAGCCTGAAGAAGCGGCTGCTCAAGATCGCGCTCGCTCTCGTCGTCGTGCTCGGCGGCGCCTACCTGCTCTGGCGTCAGCGCGCCGACCTGGCCACCGCGGTCCAGGAGCTGAGCCTCGGCCGGGTCGCGATCTCCGGGGTCCTGGCGATCGTCGGCACCATGCTGATCGGCCAGATCTGGGTCGCCATCCTGCACGGCATGGGCATCCGGCCGTCGCTGCGTGACTCCCACTCGGTCTTCTACGTCTCCCAGCTGGGCAAGTACCTGCCCGGCTCGGTGTGGCCGGTCGTCGCGCAGATGCAGTTCGGGCTGCGCTGGGGTGTCGCGCGCCGGACGATGCTCGGCGTCAACATCCTCTTCATGGGCGTCGTCGTCGCCAGCGGCATCGGAGTCGGCGCGCTCCTGCTCCCCTGGTCGTCGTCCGAGGGCCTCGACCGCTACTGGTGGCTGCTGCTCCTGCTGGTGCCGCTGGCCGTCTGCCTGCACCCGCGGGTCGTCCCGGGCGTGCTCGACTGGCTCTTCGCCCGGCTCGGCCGGGAACCCCTCGGCGTACGCCTCACCGCGCGGGGGCTCTTCACCGCCATCGGCTGGGCAGTGCTCGCCTGGGTCGCCTTCGGCCTTCACCTGGCCGTGATGATGCAGTCGTACGCCTCGATCGGGCTGGTCGAGGTGGCGGCCGCGACCGGCGGGATGGCACTTGCATGGGCCGCGGGGATCGCGTTCATCCCCGCCCCGGCCGGCGCCGGGATCCGCGAGGCGCTGCTCACACTCACCCTCGGTCCGATCATCGGGGTCCCCGAGGCACTCACCGTGGCGCTGGCCTCGCGCGTCCTCCTGCTCCTTGCCGACGTGGTGCTGGCCGGGGCGGGAGCGGTTCTCGGGCGGCGTACGTCCTGACCGGCCAGGCCGCGAGGCAGACGGCGAGCACACCGCATGCCACGCCCGCGGCGACGACGAGCTCGGCGCCACGCGACTCGGAGTTGGGCAGGCGGCCGGCGTAGATGTCCGAGCTGACGAACCAGTCGAAGATCAGCAACGCGTACGCACCCAGCATCAGGGTGATCGAGGCTGCGGCCAGCCGCGCCCGCGGCTCTCGGGAGCCGATCGGGATCAGGTCGACGAGCACCATGACGCCGATGGCGAGCGCGGTGGCCAGCAGAGGCATCAGCGGCATCAGGTAGCGGTCGTTCGGGTTCCCCCCACCCGCGACGAACCCGACCAGGTTTGCCAGGACGAGCGCCGCGTGGACGGTGAGCAGCAGCCATCCCGCCCCTGAGGAGGGCTCAGCCGCTGGCCCGGCGATCCTCCGGCGGACGGCCAGCACGAGAAGTCCTGCCGCCGCGACGACGGCCAGCACGTCGACGACCACGACGTACCCCTCCGCCAGCAGCGGCACCCACAGTCGTTCGTACCAGTCCACCCAGAGCGAGCCGTCCGTCACGATCTGCCACCAGGTCCCGTTCGGCTCGCGGTCGAACTTGTCCAGCAGCGCACCGGTGGCGGTCGGGTCGCCGTAGAGGACGATGTTGCGGACGTAGAACCAGCCGGTCGCCAACGCCGGAACACCGGTGGCCACGGCCGGGGCGGCCAGCGCCCGGACCACCCCGCGACGGGTGTGGTCCCTCAGCAGCAGAGCCACCGCGATGGCCGCACCGCACAGGACGACGGTGAGGACCCCCGGCGCCTTCGCCCCTGCCGCGGCGGCCCCGGCCAGCGCGACCAGCGTCAGGCGCCCCGGAGACAGGCCGCGGTTCAGGATCCGGATCGTGGCCAGCAGGGTCAGCGACGACGCCGCGACCGCGACCCCGTCGTTGGCGATGTGCCCGCCGGCGCTCAGCAGCACGGCGCACGAGGCGCTGATCCCCGTGGCCAGGAACGCGACCGCCGCCCGACGGGTCACCTCGAAGGCGATCAGGCCCACCAGCAGTACGCACAGCGCGGAGCCGACGGCATTGACGAGCCGCATCCCGACGACCATCACCTGAGGTGCGTCGAGCGCCTCGGCCGCGGCCACGAACGGCAGCGAGATCAGGTAGTAGAGCGGAGGATGGTTGGCGGTCCAGATGTGGCGATGCGGCTCATCGACCATGGTCCCCAGACCCTCGACGACCTGGGGATAATGGCGGGCGTCCGTCGTCACAGGCGTGTCGATCGTCGGCAGCCGTCCCGAGGCCAGCTCCACCGCGTAACCGGCGTTCGGCCCCTCGTCCCGGGTCTGATACTGCAGCGCCCGGGTCAGCGCGACGTAGCTGCTCAGGCTCAGCGCGAAGAACGCGACCAGCACCATCGCCGCCAGCAGCCGCTTCGGGAGTCGTACGTCGACGCGGTCCTCGTGGGTGGAGCGGAGCATTCAGGACCTTCAGGTGGGCTTGCGGGCTGATCGCCAGCCTATGTCAGGTTCTCTGATGTTCTCGTGCTCTAGGCGCGTGTCCTCTGAGGACGACTAGGGAAGCGTGCGCGAGGTTCTGGTGCCGTCGGGGTGGACCGTGACAGCCCGCTTCTCGAACGGCTCGAGCGAGCGGTGCGCCCAGATGCGGAAGCGCCGGTGCTCGTCCTCGATCCAGACCTCGGCGCAGGGCTCGTAGTCCTTCTCGATCGCGGCCTCCACCCAGCCACCGCGGGCCATCGTCGTCGTCTGCAGCACGACCGGGACCTCGCCGCCGGCCATCAGCGCCGTCAACTGCTTCTCGTTGCGGTCGAAGTCGTAATGGAACAGGTAGAACGGCGTCGGGTTCTCGACATCGAGGGCGTCGTACAACGACAGCTGGTTGCCCAGCACGAAAGCGGTACGGCCTCCCTTCAAGCACCGTGTCATCTCGGGTCGTATCGCGTCTCCCCAGGCATCGGCGGCCTCGAGCTGACGGCTGTCCCGGCTCAGGTCGTCGACGTGCTCGACCGCTGAGGCCAGGGGAACCACCCCCAGGACGAGGCAGGCACCTGCGGAGACGGCGACCAGCCTCGCCCGCAGCCTCGCGCCGATCATCATGACGCTGACCACGAGCACGAGGATCACCGGACCGATGAGGCTGTGGGCACCGAATCCGAACGCCAGGGCTGCACCCGCCCACGCCGCCCCCGCCGCGAGTCCGACGACCGCGGTCACCATCTGCCAGCCGGACATGGACCAGGGCCGGCTCGGCGACGATACCTGGTCCCTGCGGTCGTACACGTCGCAGAGGACGAAGATCAGAGCGGTGAACACCAGCGCGCTCACGGTCTCGGCATGCCCGGGCCCGGGGCGTCGGATCGGGATGGTCGCGAGGAAGAGGGCGCACAACGCGAGGAACCGCGTCGGGTCGCTCGCCAGACGCCAGATGACCGGCACGAACATCAGCAGCAGGAGGAAGGGATAGAGAGCGACGATGTCGTAGCCCTCCCCATCGGACGGCACGTCGAAGAACGGCCATCCGAAGTGCTTCGGAAACTGCTGGGCCTGACCGAAGACGACCTGGCGGTTGAGCTCGGCGAGGCTCATCCCGTAGCCGATCCGGTAGAACAGCACCTCAGACACGAATCCGGCCAGCATCCCGGTGGCGAGAGCGGCAGATCGTGTCAGCCTCTCTCGCGCCGTTGCCGTGCCCCGACCGATGAGCTCGAAAAGTACCGCCGCGCCGGTCAGCAGGATCGCCAGCTCGACGTGCTGCCAGAAGAGGGCGGCCGGCACCAGGAACCGCACGACCGACGACCAGCGTCCGGAGTCGAGCCGACCTCCGGGCAGGAGGATGAAGGCGAAGGCGACGGGGAGGACGTACTTCACCTGAGCGGGCGACGCGAGCGTCAGGACGGCCAGCGCCATGGCGACCATCGCCGCCGGATGTACGCGTCTGCGCAGCCCCATCGCGGCCACGAGGACGGTCGCCAGGGTGACGCCGAAGAAGCGGCCCAGCAAGAACTCCCACCACAGCGGATCGCCACCGGCCAGGCGATAGATCAGGCTGTTCACCCACCACGACCCGGCGTTCCAGCCGTGCTGGAAGTCGACCAGCGGGACCGCACCCTCTGCGGTGAGCTTGCCGAGGTAGTACTGCGCGCCCCTGTCCCCGGTCAACGGCTCCATCTGTGCGGTGAGGGTGTAGGCGGCGCAGACGACGGCGACCACGACGATCACAGCGAAGGTCGCCCATCGGACCAGGCCGATGGGTTCCCGCACTCGGCGTGCGGGCGAGGGGGTCGCCGGCGTGGCCGCCGCATCGAGCATGCTCCGAAAGTACGCGCTGTCGCGGGCAACCGGGGCGGAACGCTGCGACCTACGTCATGATCATTCCCGTCAGATCTGCTCAACGCGATGCTTGATCAGCCGCGAGGCGTCCTCTGCCACTTGCACGTTATCGAATCCGATAACGATGCGCTTGCCTCACCCCTACGGGGTCGGAACCGCCTTGCCCTGGCGAATGGTGAGATCTTGCTGGGCGACCTCGCCGCGAGACTTGTGGACCCAGATGGTGACAGTCGTGGCCTGCTTCTCGATCCTCACGATCGAGCAGGGGACATAGTTGGCGCGGATCGCGCCGGTGAGCCACGGCTGCGGCGTGTGCAGCGGCATGGTCTCGATGATGACCGGGATCGAGCCGTCCTCGAGCTGAGGCACCAGCACGTCCTCGTACTGCGCGAAGTCGTAGTGGAACAGGTAGTAGGGCGTCGGGTTGGTGATCTGCAGAGCGTCGTAGAGCTCGAGGTAGTTGGGCATGACCAGCGCCTCGCGGGTGCCGCCGCTGCACCGCTCGTACTCCGGGCCCGCCCAGCGGGCGATCGAGTCGCTCACCGCGAAGGACTTCGCGTCGCGGTGCATGTCGTCGAGGTGGTCGACGGCGGCAAGAGCGGGTACGCAGCCGAGTACGACCAGCGCGCCGGCCGAGACCGCCGCGGTCGCTCCACGAAGGAACGCTCCCCCGAGGACCGCCCCGGCGACAGCCAGAGCCACGAGGAGCACGGCACCGGCCATGCTCTGGAGGCCGAAGCCGATCCAGAGGGTGCCGACCGCCCACAGGGCGCCGGCCGCGGCTAGAGGTAGCGCGGTGGCGGAACGTGTTGGTTTCGACACGCTCGCTGGCGCTCGCGGCTCAACCAACGGGGTGGAATGGCGCTCGTAGAGCTCGGCCACCGCCAGGACCAGGGCGAGGAGGACGAGGGCGGAGACTGTGGTGGTGTGGGGGTTGTCGACGCGCCGGATCGGGACGACGACGAGGACCAGCCCGGCCAGCGCGACCAGCCGGGTGGAGTCCGAGACCCGCTGCCACACCAGCGGCACGAACGGGATCAGCAGCGCGAACGGGTAGAGCGCCAGGATGAAGAAGCGCCCCGACTCGGTCGGCAGGTCGAAGAAGTTCCACACGGCGTACTGCGAACCCTCATGGGTCTCGGTCTGCCCGAGGATCACCTGCCGGTTGAAGTCGGCGAAGGAGAGCCCCCACAAGACCCTGTACGCCGTGGCCTGGGCGACCAGCCCGAGCACGAACCCACCGGCCAGCTGAACGCAGTTGAGGATCCGGGTGCGCCACCCGACCTCCCGGCGGGCGAAGAGCTCGAAGAGCCCCGAGGCGCCGGTGAGGAGCACGGCGAGCTCGACGTACTGCCAGAAGACGAGGGCCGGGAGGAGGACCCGCGCGGCCGCGGCCAGGCGCGGGCGCGACTCGAGCCAACCGGTCGGCAGGAGGACGAAGACCCACAGCAGGCAGATCGTGTACTTGATGTGCAGCGGGGTGGCCAGCAGGAGCACGCCGAGCGCCAACGCGATCATCACCGCCGGGTGCAGCCGGAGACGAAGGCCGATGGCGGCGGCGAGGACCGCCCCGAGGCCGGCGCCGAGCAGGCGGCCCCAGAGGAAGTACCAGATCGTCGGGCTGCCGCCCGCGATCGCGTAGAGCGCCGCGTTGACCCAGAACGAGCCGGCGTTCCAGCCGTGCTCGAAGTCGACGAGCGGGATCGCGCCGTGGGCGGTGATCATCGCCAGGTGGTACTGGGCGCCGAAGTCCTGGGTCAGGAACGAGCCGTTCTGGGCGCCGACCGAATAGGCCGCCCAGACCAGCGCGACCACGCAGACCCCGGCGAAGGTCGCCCAGCGCACGGTTCCCACACGTTCGGCCTGCTCCCCCGATGTCGCCATGAGGAGGACCCTAGATCAACCCTTCGTCAGGACGGAGGTGCGCTCCGGGTACGGCAAGGTCGGGGTGAGACCGGCGTGGATGGTCTCCTTCATGCCCGAGGCGGCGATGGCCTCGACATAGCGCTTGCGGCGGCTGTTGTCGAAGACGACGATCCCGCCGGGAGCGAGCCGGTCCTTGGCCTTCTCCAGGCACGCCTCGCGGGCGCGCCCGTCGACCACCACGAGATCGAACTCGCCGTCGACGTTGTCGATGGAGTTGACGTACGCCTCGAAGTCGAGGCCCGCGTGGCCCTCCTTCTGCGAGGGGACGACCGGGTTGTCGGAGGCCACCGGCTCGATGACCCGCAGCGAGATCTTCTCCTCGCCGGCGAGCTCGGCCTGCATCATCTCGCCAAAACCCTTGTGGTGCTCGACGGAGTGGATCTCGTCGGCGCGGCGGGAGAGCCAGATCGTGGAGGCGCCGGAGCCGTACTCATAGACCCGGATCGGGCGCTCGCGCTGGCTCAGCCAGGCATCGACGGCGGTGATCGCGTCGTAGGTCCACCACGGCACATCGAGCTTCGCCATCGCCAGGGAGTCGTAGACCTTGGTGAGCGAGTGGGCCCAGTGACGCCAGCGCTGCTCGACCGGCGGTGGGGTCTCCTTCGCGAGTCCCGTCTTCGTCAGCCCGCGACCGACGGCCTTGAGCGAGGCGGCATAGGACTGCTTGGCCAAGGAAAGCGGGGAACGGCCTGAGGTGGACATTGATCTCCAGAGAAAGAATGGCGGTCAGCACTCGAAACGATACCGGCGAACCGTGCCCCTCACTCGGAACGTTCTGCCAAACGCTTGGTGAGTCGTGCGAGAACATCCGGCGGCAGGAAAGCCGACACATCCCCACCGAAATGGGCCATCTCCTTGATCAGCGAGGAGGAGACCGCGGCCCAGCGTGGGTCGTTGAGCAGGAAGACGGTCTCGACGCCGGTCATGTGGGCGTTCATCTGCGCCATCGGCGCCTCGTACTCCAGGTCGGGCGCCCCGCGCAGCCCCTTCACGATCGCCTGGGCGTCGATCTCGACACAGAAGTCGGTGACCAGACCGGTGAACCCCTGTACCCGTACGTTGCCCAGCGCAGCGGTCATGTCGGTGAGCATCTCCATCCGCTCCTCGGCCGTGAACAGGCGCTTCGACTTCGACGGGTTGACCCCGACGGCGACGACGACCTCGTCGAACATCGCCGAGGCGCGGGTGAAGATGTCGAGATGGCCGAACGTGGGCGGGTCGAACGAACCCGGGCACACCGCACGACGCGTCATTGTCATTTCTCCCATTCGATCAGTCCAGTTCGATCAGTCCAGCCGATCTGTCGGCCTTGATTCATTCCGGCGCGTGGCCGTACCAGAGCGTGGTCTCGCCGTACTTCTTCGACTTCTGGTCGGTGAACCCGTCGGGCCAGACCGGCTCGGGACTGCGTGCGGACCGCTCGACGACGACCAGGGCGCCCGGAACCAGCCAGCCGTGCTTGACCAGCAGCGCGATGTCCTCGGAGACGGCGTCGTCGGAGAGCGGGTAGGGCGGGTCGAGGAAGACCATGTCGTAGGGGGCCGGCGGCGGCGTCACCAGGGTGCTGGCCACGGTGGCGGCGACCACGTTGGCCCGCGGGAAGCCGAGCTCCTTCGCGTTGGAACGGATCACCCCGGCCGTACGCCGGTCCGACTCGACCAGGGTCACCACCCCGGCGCCACGGGACCACGCCTCCAGCCCGACCGCGCCGGTGCCGGCGTAGAGGTCGAGGAAGCGCAGCCCGGCCAGGGAGCCGTAGGAGGACTCGATCGCTGAGAAGAGCGCCTCGCGGACCCGATCGGTGGTGGGACGGGTCCGCACCCCCTTGGGAGCGAGTAGGCGCCGCCCTCCTGCGACGCCACCGATGATCCGAGTCATTGGGATACCTTAGGACTTTTCCAAGTAGTCAGCGGAAGCGGACTCCTCGATCTCGGAGACCCGCTCGGCCAGGAGCGGTGCGGTCGCGAGATCCGGGTCGTCCTCCAGCAGTGCCTCGGCCGCCTCGCGCGCCTCCAGGATCGTCTCCTCGTCGCGCAGCACACGGAGACTCTCCAGGCTCGATCGGCGGCCGGACTGGGAGGCGCCGAGCACGTCCCCCTCGCGGCGCTGGTCGAGGTCGACCCGGGACAGAGCGAACCCGTCGGTGGTCTGGGCGACCGCGTCGAGGCGGGTCCTGGCCGGGGTGTCGGCCTCCGCGTGGGAGACGAGCAGGCACAGCCCGTGCAGCCCACCACGGCCGACCCGACCGCGCAGCTGGTGGAGCTGGGAGACCCCGAAGCGGTCGGCGTCGAGGATGACCATGGTGGTGGCGTTGGGTACGTCCACGCCGACCTCGATCACGGTGGTGGCGATCAGCACATCGACGTCGCCGGCGGCGAAGGCGCTCATGGTGCGCTCCTTCTCCTCGGCGGGGAGCTTGCCGTGGAGCTTGGCGACGCTCAGCCCCTGCAGCGGACCGGTGGTCAGCTCCTCGGTGACCTCGTCGACGGCGGAGAGCTGGGCCGGGGCGGCCTTGACCTCGTTGCCGTCGGCGTCGAAGTCGCGCTGGTCGCTCTCCCCCTGCTCGGACTCGTCGCCGCTGATCCGCGGGGCGACGACATAGACCTGGTGGCCCGATCCGACCTCCTCCTTGACGCGTTCCCACACCCGGGCGATCCACGCGGGATGGTCCACGAGCGAGACCAGGTTGGTCTGGATCTCGGCCCGTCCGGCCGGGAGCTCGGTGAGCGTGGAGACCTCGAGGTCGCCGAAGACGGTCATCGCGACCGTGCGCGGGATCGGCGTCGCGGTCATCACCAGCAGGTGCGGTGGGGTGCCGGCCTTATCCGTCAGAGCGGCCCGCTGCTCGACGCCGAAGCGGTGCTGCTCGTCGACGACGACCAGGCCGAGGTCGTCGAACATCACCTGGTCCTGGAGCAGGGCGTGGGTGCCGACGACGATCCCGGCCTCGCCGGTGGCGATCCGGCTCAGCGGCCCCTTGCGCTGGGTCTTGGTCATCGATCCGGTGAGGAGCTCGACATGGGTCTGCTCCTGGTCGCCGGCGAAGAGCCCTCCGGCCAGACCGCTGGCAGCCAGGTCGCCGAGCATCGCGGTGATCGAGCGGTAGTGCTGCTGGGCGAGCACCTCGGTCGGCGCCAGCAGGGCGGCCTGGCCGCCGGAGTCGACGACCCTGAGCATGGCGCGGAGGGCGACCAGCGTCTTGCCGGAGCCGACCTCGCCCTGGAGCAGGCGGTTCATCGGGTGGGGCTGGGCCAGCGCCACCTCGAGCTCCTCCCCGATCTCGGCCTGCCCCTGGGTGAGGGTGAACGGCAGCCGCTCGTCGAACGCCCCGAGCAGGTCGTGGACACCGCCGGTGCGGGCAGTGGTGCCCAGTGCCTGGAGCGCCCGTCGCCGGCGCCCCAGCACCAGCTGCAGGCCGAGCGCCTCCTCGAACCGGAAGCGGTGCTGGGCGCGCTGGACGTCCTTGAGCTCATGGGGCGCGTGGATCAGGTCCAGGGCGTCGCGCAGCCCCGGGACGGCGTACGTCTCCCGGAGCTGCTCGGGGAGCACGTCGGTGACCTCCTCGACGACCTGCCGGGCGAACCGCACCGCGCGCATCACGTCCCAGTGCTGGAGCCCGGCGGTGAGCGGATAGATCGGGAAGAGCTCGGTCAGCTCCTCGACCGCCATCTGGTTGTCGGCCGCCTCGGCTGCGCTCTCGGAGTCGGACGGGTCGCCGAAGACGACCATCTGCGGGTTGGCCAGCTGCCACTCGCCGCGGAACGATCCGGCCTTGCCGACGAAGACTCCGCGCACGCCCGGGGCGAGCACGCCGCGGCGCCACTCGGCGATCCGCTGGGACTTGGAGAAGAAGGTGAGCTGCAGGTCGGCGGTGCCGGCCTTGAGCTGGGTCTCGACGCGGAAGGCGGGCCGGCCGGTGCGGCGGTCGGTGTGCTGTCGCACGACGCTGCGGACCACCTCGCCGAGCACCGTGAGCATCTCGCCCTCGTGCAGCTGCGGCGTCTGGCTGAGGTCGGCGGTGCGCAGGTAGCGACGCGGGAAGTGGTAGAGCAGGTCGCCGACGGTGCGCAGCCCGAGACCCTTGGTGAACTTCGTGGCGTGCTTGCTGTTGCCCAGCACGGCCTCGATCGGCGACTCGAGGGTGATCGGCACCGTCTCTTCTCCTCTACTCCACCGACATCAGGAGGGGGTAGCGCTCCTGGCCTCCGTCGTACACCATCACATCAACGGCCGGATGGTTGGCAGCCAGCCACGCCGCGACGGCACCGGCGAGCTCACCCGTGGGGTCCTCGAGGCCGGAGACCAGCGTGACCAGCTCGCCGCCACCACCGATGAGCCGGGCGAGCACATACGTCGCGCACGTCTCCAGGTCCTGGCCGACCTTGACGAAGTCTCCGTCGAGCACCCCGAGCGCGTCACCCGGCATACACGGCCCAGCCATCGTAATCGCTCGGGTGTTCGAGATGGTGACCGCACCGTGCCGCGCGTGTCGCGCGGTGGCGGTCATCTCGAGCACGTCCTTGTCGAACTTCCGGCCGGGCTCGTGAACCGCGATCGCCGCCAGCCCCTGCACCTGGCTGCGGGTGGAGATCACCGCGACGTTGATGTCGAGGTCGTCCTCGGCGGTGCGGGCGGCGGCCTCGGCCGACTGCCGGGTCGGAGCGTCGTTGGGGAGCACGATCACCTCGTCGGCACCGGAGGCGGTGATCGCCTCGAGCAGCTCGGAGGTCGTCGGGCGCCGATGCGGGCCGCCCTCGATCACGATCGCGCCGGCGCCGCGGAAGAGCTCGGCCAGACCCGGCCCGGCCGCGAACGCGATCACCGCACGGCCACCGCGGGTGGCGTGGCGATGGGCCTGGCCGGCGATCTGCTCGGCGAAGTGGGTCACATGGATCCGGTGGGGCCGCCCGGCGTTGATCCCGGCCTCGATCGCGGCGCCGACGTCGTCGACGTGGACGTGGACGTTCCAGATGCCCTCGCCTCCGACGACGACCAGCGAGTCGCCCAGCGGCTGGAGCCGCTTGCGGAGGTCGGGGATCGCGGCGTCCTCGGCGTCGAGCAGGTACATCACCTCGTACGACGGGCCGCCGGGCTCCAGCGCGTGGCCGTCGGCCGCACCGGCGACGGCCTGGATCGGGATCGGGATGTGTGGGACCGGCGCCTGCGGGCTCGGCCGGCGACCGGTCAGCGCGGTGTCGAAGGCGTCGAGCAGCACGCAGATCCCGCGGCCACCGGCGTCGACCACCCCGGCAGCGGCCAGAGCCGGCAGCTGCTCCTGCGTGCGGGCAAGAGCCGCGCGGGCCGCGCTGGCGGCGACCGACATCACGTCGCGGGTCCGTGCGGTCTCGTCGATCTCGACGCACGCCTCGGCCGCGTCCGCGGCGGCCCGGAGCACGCTCAGCATGGTGCCCTCCTGGGGCTCCCCCACCGCGGCGTACGCGGCGTTCCCGGCGTTGCGCAGCGCGTCGGCGAAGACCACCGCGGTGCGCTCGTCCTCGGTGGCCTGGACCAGGCGGCGCAGCAGGGCGCCGATCATCTCGGCCAGGATCACGCCCGAGTTTCCGCGGGCGCCCAGCAGCGCGCCGCGCGAGAAGGCGCGCAGTCCCTCACGCCAGTCGGGGCCGGTGAACTCGCGCAGCCGGTCACGGGCCGCGGCGATCGTGAGGTAGAGGTTGGTGCCGGTGTCGCTGTCGGGCACCGGGAAGACGTTGAGCGCGTCGATCTCCTCGCGGTGCGACGCGAGCGCGTCGGTCGCCAGGTCGCCGAACCGGCGGAACAGATCGAGCTTGACCTCGGCCACGCTGCCTCCCTACTCCTCGACACCTGAATGCAGCCAGACACCGTGACGCCGGACACACTGCCCGGTACCGCGGCACCCAGGGTAGGCGGTGTCCGGGTACGGGGTAAACGACGGGTGAACAAATCCGAGGCCGCAGGAAAGTCACGAGCGAGTAACACCTTCTGCCGAGTTGCGCCCCACCTCGGTGACGATCATCCCTAGTGTGGGGATGACCCCAACGCCGAAGGAATCCCGGATGTCGATCCCGACCCCGACCCCACGCGCCGAACGCGTCAACGAAATCTTCGACTTCTCGGCCGGACGCGGCCTGGAGATCGGCCCGCTGCACCAGCCGCTGATCCCCCGAGATGCCGCGGAGGTCTCCTATCTGGACCTCTACGACCGCGACCGGCTCTACGAGTCGTACGCCGAGCATTCCCAGGTGAACCACGACACCATCCCCGAGATCGACTATCCGATGTGGGACGGCACCCGGATGCGTACGCTCGAGGAGGCCGCCAAGGATGGCGCTCCGTACGACTGGGCGCTGGCCAGCCACGTCGTCGAGCACGTCCCTGACCTGGTCGGATGGCTGGCACAGGTCGAGGCCGTCACCGCACCCGACGGGGCCCTCGTCCTGGTCGTCCCCGACCGGCGCTACACCTTCGACGCCCACCGACCACCCACCACGATGGGTCAGATCCTGCAGGCGTACGAGGCAGGCGACACGACCCCGTCGGTGCGTGCGGTCTACGACCACCACCGGTGTGCGGTCAACACCGACGCCAAGCGTCTCCACCACCGGGGGCCGAGCGAGGCCGAGACCTGTATCCACGACCTCGGCTACACCCGGAGCCAGCTCGAGCGGGCCCGCCGGGGCGAGTACGTCGACTGCCATGTGTGGACCTACACCGACCGCTCGTTCCCCGAGATCATCGCCGAGCTGCGCCGCCTGGGGCTGACCGGCTGGTCGGTCGAGTCCCTCCTGCCCGTGCCCGAGAACGACATCGAGTTCTACGTCGTCCTACGCCGCGGTCTCTCCCCCGACCTCCCCGCGGTGCCCGCACTCCCGGACTGGGTCGAGCAGGGCCTCGAGCTGCGCGACGAGGTCGCGAGGCTCCGTGAGATCGTCGCGGACCAGCGGCGACGGCTCGAGTCCCAGCGCAAGCAGCTCGCCGGCCGCCGCACGGAGATCGACGATCTGCGCGGGTCGAAGCGGTGGAAGCTGGCCACCGCACTGGCCGCACCGCTGGACAAGTGGCGGGATCGCCGCTCGGAAGACTGACGATTTCGCCGGGTGCAGCCGGACGGGCTACGCTTGTTCGGTTGTCTCGGCAGGGCAGCCGTTCATCGCGCCCGCCGACACCATTCAATTGACCTCGATCATCTATTCAACCTCAGGAGTTCACGGTGGCTGCCGTCTGCGACATCTGCGACAAGAAGCCGGGCTTCGGCAACAACCGGCCGTGGTCCAAGAAGGCGACCAGGCGCCGCTTCGACCCCAACATCCAGCGCGTCCGCGCCGTCATCAACGGCACCCCGAAGCGCATGAACGTCTGCACGACCTGCATCAAGGCCGGCAAGGTCGCCCGGTAGGTAGATAGCACGAAGGGCCCCGCGGC
>NZ_JBHVGB010000030.1:0-45435 GCF_042801335.1 Nocardioides sp. NPDC057577
GTGTCGAGACCAACACGGCCACATCGAGCGCTGGAGAGGACCGTGTTGGTCTCGACACGCCTCCGCCCAGCGGCTCCGGCGGCTCGACCAGCGGGGGTACGGACGCCATCGACCTGGGTGCCACGGTCGTACCGGTGCTGATCAAGAACTACGGCAAGAAGATCGCCATCGGGGTGGCCGTGATCGCCGCGGTGGTGATCGGCTACAAGCTCCTGCGCGGCTGAGACCGGATTGCGTGACGAACCCGTCGCGCAAACCGGATACCGCTCGCGCAACGGGGATAGCGGAGCGCGGTGCGACCTCTCTAGCGTTTTCCGTACGCAGAACCCCGCTGCGAGAGGAAAAAGAAAAAGTGAAGATCGCGGTCATCGGTGCCGGGTTCGCAGGCGTTGCCTCGGCCAAGGTGCTCACCGAGCTCGGGCACGACATCACCGTCTTCGAGAAGACGCCTGACGTCGGCGGTGTCTGGAGCCGGACCCGTCGCTACCCGGGCCTGACGACTCAGAACAACAAGGACTCCTACACGCTCTCGCACCTGAGGATGCCCAAGGTGTTCCCCGAGTGGCTCAGCGGGGAGCAGGTGCAGAGCTACCTCGAGATGTACGTCGAGAAGTTCGACCTCGCCTCGATGATCAGGCTCTCGACCGAGGTGCGTAGGGCCCAGCCGGCTGGAGGGGGCGGCTGGGCCATCACCTCTGCGGGCGCCGACGGCGAGACGACCGAGGACTACGACCACCTGATCGTGGCCAGCGGGGTCTTCTCGGAGCCGTTCGCGCCCGCGTACGACGGGGTCGAGGAGCTGGAGGCGGCCGGTGGCCGGATCCTCGCGGCCAGCGAGCTGCTCGACCTGGAGACCGTCAAGGGCAAGGACGTCGTGGTCGTCGGCTACGGGAAGTCGGCCTGCGACGTGGCTGTCGAGATCGCCAAGGAAGCGGCCTCGACCACCGTCGTCGCGCGCCAGCTGCTGTGGAAGATGCCCCGCAAGATCAAGGGCGTCCTCAACTACAAGGTGCTGCTGCTCACTCGTATGGGGGAGGGGCTCTTCCCCTACCAGAGCATCCGAGGGGCCGAGAAGGTCCTGCACGCGGGCGGCTCGAAGATGGCCGGCTCGATGGTCGGCAGCGTCGAGTCGGTCACCAGCGGCCAGCTCAAGCTGAAGAAACTGGGGCTGCTGCCCAAGGGCCAGTTCACCGACATCGCCCGCTCGACGGTCTCGCTGGCCACCGAGGGCTTCTTCGAGGGCGTCGAGGCTGGTGACATCGTCGTCGAGCGTGACACCGAGATCGCCGCTTTCGTGACGAAGGACGGCAAGCCGTACGCCGAGCTCGCCAATGGTCGCGCGGTGCCTGCCGACGTCGTGGTGACCGCGACCGGGTTCAAGCAGGAGCTCCCGTTCTTCTCCGAGGAGATCTGTGACCAGCTCACGGACGACAACGGCGACTACCAGCTCTACCGCCAGATCCTCCCGCTGGGCGTCAAGGACCTGACCTTCGCCGGCTACAACTCCTCGTTCTTCTCGCCGCTCTCGGCCGAGATGAGCGCCGTCTGGATCGGCTCGCACCTCGGTGGCGGCCACGAGGTCCCGCCGGTGGAGGAGATGGAGGCCCACGTCACCGAGCGCCTGGCCTGGATGCGGGAGCGCACCGACGGCCACCATGCCCGGGGCACCAACATCATCCCGTTCTCGATGCACAACATCGACGAGGTTCTCGGTGACGTCGGCCTCGACGTCAGCAAGCGGGTCAAGGCGGTGCAGTGGTTGCTGCCGATCAACCCGAAGGCGTACGCCTCCATCACTCCCAGACTCGTGGAGAAGCTGGCAGCGAGGAGCTAGTACGGCGAGATGCCGGTACTCCTGGGTGGGACCGGCATCTCGCTCGGGCGAGCCCGCCGAGCGGGACCTTAGACAGTGATTGCGCCGGGTTCGCGTTGACGCGGCGGCGGCTCCGCTACGCTCTTCGGTCAATCGAGCCGCGCGCCAGGAGCCTGCCTTGCCCCGTCCCCTGCTGGGTCGCCACACCGTTGTCGCCACCACTGACGTGGACCAGGCCAGAGAAGCCGTAGCCGAACGATTCTGTGCCCATTACCTGGCGCTGACCAAGGCCGGTTCCCACCTCGACATGGTGCACAACGCGGCGCCGTTGGGCGAGGACGTGATGCTCAACTACATGCGCTACGGCGACGAGGTGCGGATCACTCCCGGCACCTTCGACGACTTCTACCTGATCCAGCTCCCGCTGGCCGGGACCGCCAAGGTCAAGGTGGGGGAGCAGGTCGTGCTCGCCGACCGCACCCGCGCCTCGATCGGCTCGCCGACCGAGGCGGTCGACATGCTCTGGTCCGACGGCTGCGAGAAGCTGCAGGTCTACATCCGGCGCAGCGCCGTCGAGGAGGCGGCCGCCGGCATCGGCGGCTCCGGTCCGGTGGTCTTCGACCCCACACTCGACCTCGGCCGGCCCGAGGTGCGCGACTGGCTGAAGATGGTGCGGCTGGCCTACGACAACGTCGAGGCCGGCGGCTCGCTGATGAGCTCGCCACTGGTGGCCGCGCCCTACGAGCAGGCA
This sequence comes from Nocardioides sp. NPDC057577, assembly GCF_042801335.1. Classification (NCBI taxonomy): domain Bacteria; kingdom Bacillati; phylum Actinomycetota; class Actinomycetes; order Propionibacteriales; family Nocardioidaceae; genus Nocardioides; species Nocardioides sp. NPDC057577. Next base: position 2,565 of record NZ_JBHVGB010000030.1, read on the forward strand.
CTCATCGGGGGACTGCTGACGGTCCAGGCGAACACGTCCCTCGAGATCGTCTCCGAGAACGTCACGCCCACGATCTCCCGAGCCGTACGCATGGCCGTGGACCTCCTCGAGGCCCACCCCGAGCGCCCCTGGAAGGTCGCCGAGCTGGCTCTGGCGGTCGGAGTCTCCACCCGCACGCTGCAGGAGGCGTTCCAGCGCGACCTCGACACCACCCCGCTCGAGTACTGGCGGCGGACCCGGCTCGACCGGGCCCACACCGACCTCCTCACCGCCGATGCCACCGCCACCTCGGTCACCCAGATCGCCGCCCAGTGGGGCTTCTTCCACCTCGGCCGCTTCTCCCAGGCGTACCGGGCGCAGTTCCAGGAGCTCCCGTCTCAGACGCTCATGCGTTGAGGGTGAACGCGGCCGATTGAAGTGGCGGCCCGGGCCGTTGTTGGTTAGGTTGCCCCCCATGCCTCGCGTGAGGCGGCCGATCTGGAGGACAACCGTGGCCCGAATCGCGAGCGCGATCGCCATCTTGCTCATCGCACCACTTCTCACCTTTGCCTCGGCGGTTGCTGAGGCTGCCGAGGCCGATGGCGTGACCATCTTCCCCACCGCGGACGGGCCGTTCATGTGGGGCGAGCCGATGGACCTCGAAGGCACGGTGACGGAGAACGGCGCGCCGGTTGTCGGCGCGAGCGTCGAGCTCGCGCAGATCAACCCGAGTGCTGCATCACTCGCCACCGTCGTCACCGACGCCACCGGGCGTTGGACCTACCGGTTCACGCCGCCCGTCGCGAGCCGCTACACGCTGCAGGCGAGTTATGTCGGCGCCACCGGAACCTACGAGTCCTGGACAAACTTCACCGTTTCCCGGCACCCGACGACGTTCACGTTCTCCAACAACGGTCTCCGTCAAACCGACGAGCAGATCTCTTTTGACGTGCTCCTGTCCGCCGACGGCGCAGGACTGGCTGATCGTGTCGTTCACTGGGATCTTCAGTGTTGGTATTCCGAGACTAGCCCGGTCTCAGTCGGCCGCATCACGGACAGCACCACGTCAGCCGCCGGTACGTTCACCGTGACGTACGACCAGCAGTTCCCGTGTCCTGAATACGCACTCATTGCTTGGTGGGACGGCGACCAGGACTATCAGCCGGTCAAGAGTTGGGCGAGAGAGCCGACCGCGTGGCATCGGTCGGACCTCAAGATCCACGCTCCGGCATCCGCCTTTGTCAACGACGACCTGGACACCAGCGTCACTGTGCTCGTCGACGGCGTGCCGGCTCCGAACCGCACCGTCCACATCCGTTACTTCGCACCGAGTGCAGGGCCGACCTACCTGGACGTCGTATCGGGCCCGGACGGTGTCGCCGTGATCCCGATCAAGGCGGCCGAACCCGGCAACTGGAACATCTACGCGACCATGGACGCCACAGACGACACCATGGCGGCCGAGCGGTCCGTCACGGTGCCCGTGTCCCGGGTCGCGACAGATCTCAGCGTCTCGCCGCTCGTGTCGGCGGTGCTCGTCGGCAAGCCTGTCACCATTCGAGGGAGCCTCGCCCGGGCCGACGGTCGGAACGAGGGGGTTGCGGTGGTCGTCCAAGCCACCGAGTCGGGAGTCGAGCACAGATACCAGACGACAACCGGTTCGGACGGCGCGTTCGAGTTCGTCCACACGCCGAACGTCGCCGGGTCCATCATCTACGACGTCTGGGTCCCGGGTGACGATCGCTACAGCTACACCAGTCACCCGGCCCAGACGGTGACGGTGCAGCCGCAGACGCCGGCTGTGACGCTGACAGCCAACAAGACGTCGTACTCCGCAGGCGAGACGGCCACCTTCCGGGTCAACCTCACCAAGTCCGACAGTCGGCGGGTGAGGGTGACGGCGCAGGAGGCCGGCGGCAGCGCCAAGGTGCTCTACGACGGCAACGTTCCGTCGACGGGCCTGACTCTCAACCGCACGATGTGGCGGAACTCGACGATCGTGGCCAGCCACCCTGCCGACTCACGGAGCACGGCCGCCAAGGCAACGCTCAAGCGGTCCGTACGCCTCGGGCTCGCCACGAAGGCGCTGAACCCGCTGCGGCGGGTCGGGGCGTACGCCGTGTATCGGCCGTCCGCCGACCCCACCCTCGTCACCTCGGTTCGCCCGGTCCGGTCCGGCCTCTGCGTGCGGATGACGGTTCAACGGTACCGGGACGCGGCATGGCGCACTGTCGCGACGACGACCTGCCGGGCCACCGACCGTTACGGCAAGGCCCGATGGACGTTCAACCGCTCACATGCGAGTGGCGCGCGGTTCCGTATCGCCGCCCGGTTCGCAGGCGATGCGACGAATGCTGCGGGGATCGGGCCGTGGACGTACATCCGGTTCCGCTAGGAGGCCGACGACACCTCACCACTGCGGCTCGTCGCTGAACCCGCCGTAGTCGTCGAGGTCGGCATCGTCGCGGCGGTACTTCTCGCCGTCGCCGTTGCGCTGGTCGAGCTTGTCTTCCTTCTTGTCGCCGTTGGGTGGCGGCTCGGGCGGATCGTCCTCTTGGTTGGGCTTGATCGGCGTCTTCGGGGTCAGCTTCTCCTTCAGGCGGTCCTCGACGGACTCGCCCTGCTTCGACTGCTCGGGGCCCTGGCCGGCGTCGGTGGGGCAGTCGCCCTCCCGCAGCGTGGCCAGCGCCTCCTCGTACGCCGCCTTCGCCCCGGCCTGGTCGCCGGCGTCGCGGGCGCGGTCGCCGATCGCCTCCTGGGTCAGCGACAGGTTGATGCGTACGGTGCACTCGTGGTCCTCGGGCACCCGCTCGAGCGCCTCGCCGTAGTAGGCGACCGCGCGGGCGTTCTCGCCGAGGAGGAAGGCTGCGTTGCCGGCGTCGAAGTGAGCGATCCACGGCTGCAGGAAGTTGAGGTCGCGGTTGGCCGAGTAGTGCTCCATCGCGGTCGCGGCGTCGCGTACGTCCCAGGCGTCCCGGCCGCTGCGGTCGTGGTGACCCATCAGGACCACCTTCGCCAGGAAGACGAGCCCGATCACCACCGGGACGATCCCCGCCAGCAGCAGTGCGCGCCGCACCTGCTCGCGGGGCGTGCGCACCGGACCCGGCGGTGCGGTCGGGTCGACAGGCGTCTCGGTGAGGGTCACGACAGCACCTCCTCGGCCTCGTGTCCACGGCGACGATGGCCCCACAGCTCCCACAGCAAGAGTGCCAGCAGGGGGAAGCCGAAGATCCAGGCGCGGGAGACCTCGCCGCCGGCGGAGGTCTCCTCGGTGAGCATCTCGGAGTCCCAGGTGGAGGCCTCAGTGGCGATCTCCTTGGTCTGCTTCGTCGTGCGGTGAAGCGTCTGAAGACCCATCTGACCTGCGATCTCGCGCAGGTTGCCGAGATCGATCCGGGAGCGGGCGTCCTGGCCCTCGCCGTCCTTGAGATAGCCGTCCTGGGGACGTTCGTCGTCCCAGGGCATCCGGCCGCCCTCCTCGGTGCCGTAGCCGAGCACCACGCCGCCGGCCGAGAAATCGTCGACCTCGGCGAACGACTGCTGGTCGATGCCCACGCGGGTGTTCTCGCCGTCGGAGGCGAACACCACGATCCGGCGCCGCTCGGGGAAGCGCTCCTGGTCACGCTCCAGGGTCTCGATGATCTGGTCGCGCGGGGCATCGACCATCGAGCCGGACCCGTCGAAGGCCCGTTCGGCGTAGAGCCCGTCGACCCAGGCGTCGAAGGCGGTGGTGTCGTAGGTGAACGGCATCTCGGTGCGGACGACCTCGCCACCGAAGGTGATCGCGCCGAACCGCACCGAGGGCAGCGCCTTCGAGAGCGCCTTGAGGTCCTTCTTGAGCTGCGTCATCCGGGCCTCGCCACCGGGAGCGTCCTCGGCGACCATCGACCGGGTCCGGTCGACGACGACGAGGACGTCGAGGTCGGCCGTACGCATCTCCGCCGGTGCCGCGCCCCAGGTCGGGCGCACCAGGACGACGACGGTGAGCAGGACGATCAGCACGCGGCGTACGAGCGTGAGGATCTGCCATCCGAGGGCGCTCATCGGGCCACCCCACTCGGTGGGCGAGCCTGTTCGGGCGACCGACCGGTGGCCGGTGCCGGGCGGAACGACGAGCCCGAGGAGAGCCTTCCGGAGCGAACCAGGGCGTAGACCCAGCCGGCGACCAGCATGAGGACCCCGAGCACGATCATCGCGATCGGCCAGCCGGGAGCGTCGCGGATCTGGTACTTCGGCGGCTCGACGACCTCGTCGGCGGAGAGCCGGTCGATGCCGGCCAGGATGGAGTCGATGGAACCGTCGTCACCGAGCAGCGAGAAGGTGCCGCCGGTGTCGGTCATCGCCTTGTCGAAGGTGGCCCGCTTGTCCTCCTGGAAGCTGAGGTCGGCCGAGCCGATGCCGTAGAGCTGGACGTCGCGCTCCTTGGCGAACTTCGTGGCCTCGGGCAGCGAGTAGACCGGCGGGCCGCCCTGCGGGTCGTTGTCGGAGGCGACGATGACCGCCCGGCCGCGCTCGGAGTTGGACAGGTCGAAGCGCTTGACGCAGGAGACGATGCCGTCGCTGATCAAGGAGGCGCGCTCCTTGCCGAGGTACGTCCCGGCGACGTACTCCTGGTCGCCGAGGGCGAATGCCCGGCCGGCCCGCGCGAGCTCGTCCTGCACCCAGCCGTAGTCGTCGGTGAGCGGGAAGACGGTCACCGCGGCGTCGCTCCACAGGACCAGGCTGACCCGCTCGCCGTTGAGACCGGCGACGAGCTGGGAGTAGGCCTGCGTGACCTGGGTGTCCTCGTCGAACATCGAGGTCGAGGCGTCCAGGCAGAGCACGATGTCGCGGGTGGAGTAGCGGTTCTGGGTGATGTCGGTGGTCTGTGGCCGGGCGATCAGCCAGATGCAGCCGATCACCGCGAGCGCGATCCCCGCGGTCTGCCACCAGGACAGCCACCGCTGTTGGCTCGCGAGCTCGCGGAACCGGGGGAGCCGCTTGAGCCGAGCGGTGTGGGCGACGAGCACCGCGTCGGCCGGGCGGCGATGCACCCGGGCGGCGAACACGACGATCGCGGCGATCGCGGCGATCGTGAGGACCAGCACGATCGCGCCGAGAACGGGCCATCTCAGGTCCATGTCGTCACCACCTGACGGGCCCGGCTCAGCGCTTCGGGGAAGCGTTCGGCAGCCTTGCCCTCCTCCTCGGAGGCGAAGGCGGGCGGGTACATCACCTCGACGGCCATCGCCAGCGGGCGGGTGCGGGGATCGCTGCGTACGGTCGCCTTCAGGTCGGCGAGGACCATCTTGTCGGCCGGGATCTGGCTGACCTCGGCGACGTAGTCGCGCACGGTGCGGCTCAGGTGCTGGTGGCCGACCCGCGCCGGGACGTCGCCGCGGTGCACCGCCCGCTCGATCCGGTCGATCTCGGCCAGGTGCTCGGCACGGAGGTCACGCGGCTCGGGCACCCAGGGCGTCTCGACCTCGACGACCGGCTTGCGCTTACGGGTCAGCAGGATGACCACGAGGTAGTAGACCGCCACCGCGGCGAGAAGCGCGAGTGCGAGCACCAGCCACCAGCCCGAGTGGGCGATGGGCTGCTGGAACTCCTCCGGGACGCTACCGCCGCGCATGCCGGTGCCTCTCCAGGAGATGGAAGACCGCGCCGATGGCGGTGGTGTCGTCCCGGACGCGCTGGTAGGCGATGCCCAGGCGGTCCAGGGTGCCGCGCAGGCCGTGCTCCTCGGCGGCGGCCAGCTCTGCGTACTGGGACTGAAGGACCGCGTCGCCGGTCAGCCATCCCGGCAGGGCGGAGACGGTGTCGACGTCGACGGTCGGGGCGCCGCCGGCCACCGCGGTGGTGGGGTCGAGGTCGTCGATGCCGGCGACCAGGACCTCGTGCTGAACGGTGAGACGGCGCAGGACCGCGGCCATCTCGTCGCTGACCGAGTGCTCGTCGGTGACGACGAGCAGGATCGCCCGGCGGCGTACGTTGGTGGCGATGTGGCGCAGCACCGCGACGATGTCGGCCTCGGCGGCATCGGGGGTGATCGCGTCGTGGGCCTGCCCCAGCGCCCGCTCGAGCGCGATCTCGGTGTCGGCGGACTTGGTGAGCTTCTGGGTCTCGGAGTCGCCGTAGGCGACGGCGACCTTGTCGCCGTGGCGTACGCCCAGCCAGCCGACCAGGCCGGCGGTGAAGATCGCCAGATCGCGCTTGGTCGTGGTGCCGGTCGCCTGGGCCGCCATGCTCCGGCCGGTGGAGATCGCCAGCAGCACCAGGTGCTGCCGCTCGGCGGTGAACCGCTTGACCAGCAGGCTCCGGGACCGCGCCGTCGCCTTCCAGTCGATGTCCTTCACATCGTCTCCGGGGACGTACTCCCGCAGGTCGTGGAAGTCCATGCTGCGCCCGGTCTGGACGCTCGCGTACTCCCCGTCGAGCAGGCCCAGGACCTTGCGGTGGGCATGGATCATCAACCGCGTGCGGATCCGGGGAAGGTACGTTGCCATTCTGTGCCTGATTTCCTGGCGCCACTCAGGGGCTCGGGACAGCGCGGACCAGCGCGTCGACCAGCATCTCGGGCTGGACCTTCTCGGCCAGCGCCTCGAAGCTGAGGTGGAGCCGGTGGCGCAGGATGCTGTGGCGCAGCTCGCGCACGTCCTCGGGAGTCACGTAGGAACGACCGAGCAGCAGCGCCGCCGCACGCGAGGCCTGCAGGAACGCGATCGAGGCACGCGGGGACGCGCCGATCTCGACGTAGGAACCCGTCTCCGGCCCGAGGAGCTGGTGGGCGTTGCGGGTGGCCTGGACGAGGGCGACGATGTAGCGCTTGATCGCCGGGTCGACGTAGACGCGCTTGGTCAGCTCCTGGAGCCAGACCACGTCGTCGGGGTCGGCGACCGGGCGGGTCTCCTCGTGGTCGGGGCCGAGCGTGCCGGCCTCGATGCGCTCCAGGACGACGAGCTCCTCGCCCTCGCTGGGGTAGTTGACGATCTCCTTGAGCAGGAACCGGTCCATCTGCGCGTGCGGGAGGACGTAGGTGCCCTCCTCCTCGATCGGGTTCTGCGTGGCGAGCACCATGAACGGGCGCGGCAGCGGATGGATGTGGCCGGCGATCGACGTCTGGCGCTCCTGCATCGCCTCGAGCATGGCGCTCTGGGTCTTGGCGGAGGAGCGGTTGATCTCGTCGAGCAGCACGAAGTTGGCGTGCACCGGGCCGAGCTGGGTCTCGAACTCGTGGTTGCGCTGGTCGTAGACCTGGGTGCCGATGATGTCGCTCGGCAGCAGGTCGGGGGTGCACTGGATCCGGGAGAACTGCGCCTTGACGGTCTGGCTCAGCGTGCTCGCGGCAAGCGTCTTGGCCAGTCCGGGCACGCTCTCGAGCAGCACGTGACCCTCGGAGAGGAGCGCGATCAGCAGCGCCGTCCTGAGGCGCTCCTGGCCGACCACACGGCTGCTGAAGGCGGTGCTGATCCGCCCGACGATCTCCTTCGCCCTGGCGATCTCCTCAGCGGACGGCGGGGCGAGGGGTGGTGCGGTGGTGGTCAAGGCGGCTCCAGAGGCGTCGGCTGTCGGTCCCATCCTTTCCTACCAGCGTACGGAACGCATCTGGGGGCCGCCTCAGAAGACGTTGCGGGGGCGGAACTGGACCGAGATCCGGGGGCCGGCGGAGGAGACCTTGGGGATGGCGTGCTCCCAGGTGCGCTGGCAGGAGCCGCCCATGACGACGAGGTCGCCGTGGCCCATCTCGATGCTCATCCCCTTGCCGCCTCGTCCTCCGTGGGGGCGGAGGGCGAGGCGGCGGGGGTCACCGACGGAGACGATCGCGACCATCGTGTCGTCGGTGCGGCCGCGGCCGATCTTGTCGCCGTGCCAGGCGACCGAGTCGTGGCCGTTGCGGTAATAGCAGCAGCCGGCGGTCACGAAGGGCTCGCCCAGCTCGGGCAGGTAGTGAGCGGTGAGGCGGCCGCGGGCCTCGGCGAGACGGGGGTGGGGGAGCGGGTCGCCCTGCAGGTAGGTGTGCAGGAGTCTCGGTACGTCGACCATCCGGTCGTACATCTGCCGGCGCTCCTCGTGCCACGGGACGTCGTTGACGAGGGCCGCGAAGACGTCGTCGGGATCGGGCAGCCAGCCGCGGGCGATGTCCACCCAGGCCCCGCGGTCCAGATGGGTCCGCTCGTAGGCCGTCTCGGTGGTCTCGTCGTCTGTAGGAGCGAAGAGGGTTCCCTGGAAGTCCACCCCTGTAGCGTACCTCGTGATCGAACACTTGTTCTAGTGAAATCTTGCCGTCGTATTTCGTTGCAGAAGATCTGCCTCATCTCGTTGCAATGTCACAACTTGACGAAATTCGGGACGTACGCGAGGTGTACACCTACGCTCTGGTCATGGTCCGGTCGGTCGAGGGTGAGCGGTCGCTCAAGCACGTCCAGATCCGGGAGTACGTCCGGGAGCTGGTCGTCGGCGAGAGCCCAGGCGCCTCCGCGCCCTCGGAGCGTGAGCTGGTCCAGAAGTTCAGCGTCGCCCGGGCCACCGTGCGGCAGGCGCTCGATGCGCTCGTCGCCGACGGTCTGCTGGTCCGGATCCCGGGCCGAGGCACCTTCGTCGCGCGCCCGCCGCGGGCGGCGAGCCCGGTGCTCGGGTTCAGCGAGGAGATGGCTCGCCGGGGCATGCAGGCATCCTCCGAGACGCTGCTGCTCGGCCGGGAGAAGGCCGGGCCCACCATCGCTCGCGCGCTGGGCATCAAGGAGGGTGCGGCCGTCGTCCACTGGCGGCGCCTGCGCCGCGGCGACGGGGTGCCGATCTGCATCGAGGACGTCTACCTCGACGAGGCGATCGTGCCCGGGATGCTCGAGCGCACCGCGCCGACCAGTCTCTACGCCGAGCTGGCCACTCGCCACATGCGACCGTCGTGGGTCGACGACACCTTCCGTGCCGATGTGGCCAACATCGAGGAGGCCACCCTGCTCGGTCTCTCGGTCGGCGTCCCGGTGCTCCGCAGGCAGCGGAAGTCGGTCGCGGGGGACCGATACGTCGAGGTGTGCCGCTCGGTCTACCGTGCCGACCGCTATGCGCTGCACCTGCAGCTCGGCCCGTCCTGAGGGATCGCTCAGAGGTGGCCGAGCGGCGCGACCACGTCGCCGCTCTCCTCGCAGACCCAGATCGGGTCCGGACCTCCCAGATCGGGAGTGATGTGGAGCGAGTGCACCGGCGACTCGGGCGGGCACGAGGTGCACACCGGCCAGCGCGCGGAAGCCTCGCCGTCGAAGAGCAGGTCCTGCACGTCCTGGGCGACCAGGCCGGCGACGTACGCCTTGCCCTCCGGCCACTGCTCGACCCACCAGCCGCGCTCGGTCATCGCGTCCTCGAGGGCGGAGACGGCTGCGGCACCGGCGAGTCCTCGGGCGTCGAGGTCATGGAGCACCCTCGCCCGAGCCTCGAACAGCACTGTCGTGTTCATCACGGACCATTCTTGCCGACCGGTCAAGGCTGGACACGGTAGGAATGGTCCGTGATCCTCATCGACCCGCCGAACGTACCCAGCCGCGGCCGGATGTGGTCGCACCTCGCCAGCGACACCTCCTACGAGGAGCTGCACGACTTCGCGAGTCGGCTGGGCATCCCGGCCCGGGGCTTCGACCGGGACCACTACGACGTGCCGGCCGAGGCCTACGACGACATGGTCGCGGCGGGTGCCGTCGAGGTCACCTCCCGGGTCCTGGTCTCTGCTCTCCTCGCCGCCGGTCTGCGCCGTCGCAAACCCCGTTAGCCGAGGCGTCACGTACGTCGGCCGAAGTGGCACCGCGGTGACGTCTCGGCCGACGGGGGTGACTACTCGGCCGGCGCGGGTGACTTCTCGCCCGGCGGGAGTGACGTCTCGGCCGGCGTGGACATCCGCCGGGTGGTGAGCCAGATGGCCGCCGCGATCAGCAGGCCGAGGCCGCCGCCGAGGACGAAGCCGCCCTGCCAGCCGATCAGGTCGATGGCGAAGCCGGCGGTGGGGGCTCCGACGGCGCTGCCGAGCGTGATGGCCGAGCCGTGCCAGCCCATCACCTCGCCGCGTACGGTCGAGGGGACGCTGCTGGTGATCGCCTCGAGTGCGGCGGTCAGGGTCGGTGCGCAGAAGAAGCCGCTCAGCAGGAGCAGCACGGTGAACGAGATCGGGTCCCAGGCGAACGCGGTCAGCACCGTCGTCGCACCCAGCAGGACGAGCATCACCGCGGTCGAGGGGTGGCTGTTGAGGGCGCCGTAGATGAGTGCGCCGAGCAGCGAGCCGAGCGCCCACATCGCCATGACGAGCCCGAGCAGCGCGGTGCGCTCGAAGTCGCGCATCGCGGCGACGGTGCCGAGGTCCTCGGCGATGAGGATGAGCGAGGCGGTGAAGGTGCCGGCGAGCAGGAGCGTGACGCCCGGGTTCACCCATGAGGGGAGGCCGAAGCGTCGCCTCGGCGAGCCGGTGTCAGTGGGGACCGCGTCGCTCGGGACGGTCGGCTCGCCCTCGGTGATCATCGGGTTGAACAGCCACAGCACCACCGCCGCGGCGATGCCGAGCCACTGGATCAGCAGCATCGCCCAGGATGTGCCGAAGTAGCTGGCGCCGAGGACGCCGATGACCGGACCGACCATGAACCCGAGCTCGGTCATGATCGCGTCGGCGCTGAGCGCGGCGGTGCGCTGCCCGGGCCCGACCGAGCGGAGCATCACCTGACGCACGATCGAGAACGACGGGACGGTGAAGAGCCCCGCGATGGCGACCAGTGCGAGCAGCGGAAGATATCCGACCCAGGGGGCGATCGACCAGGCGATGGGGAGAACGGCCAGCGGCAGCAGGAGGGTACGCCGCAGGCCGAGGCGGTCGAGGAGCCGGCCGAGCCAGGGAGCGGAGATCGCCATCGCGATCGCGAGGACCGTCGAGACGAGTCCGGCCTCGGCGTAGGAGCGGTCCAGCGGGCCGACCACGTGAAGGGTCACGATGACAGCCGAGGCCGGCATCGGAATGCGTAGGAACAGACCCAGCACGAGGATGCGGCGAACGTCGGGAAGCCGCCACAGGTCGGCGTACGTCTGGAAACTCACCGACGAATTCTGTCACCGAAGCGGGGTTCCGAACGAATCGTTATTGATCGTTTGACAGGTATGTGTTGAGGGTCTCCAGCTCGGCCGAGATGTTGGCCCGCGCGGCGGCCTCCCAGCTGATCCTGGCGAAGGGTGTCGAGAAGAGCGACTCCTTCTCCAGCAGCCGCTCCAGGACCTGGGCGCGTCCGGGGCGGAACTCCTCGTCGGACAGGTGCTGATACTCCTCGCGGACGGTCGCGGCGTACTCCGCATAGCGCTCCTCCGGAGCGGCCAGGATCGCCAGGTCTGCGTCGCAGAGCACCCGGCCGCCGCGGTCATCGGGCGCAGGGTCGTGGGTCTCGGTCAGCCGCACCAGCCGGACGACCTCGGCGACCGCGTCGGCGTCCAGGTGGGCCGCCAGCGCGTCCTCGGCCCAGGTGGCCGAACGCTCCTCGGCGTCCCGCTCCCCGTCGTAGACGGAGTCGTGGAAGAACGCCGCCAGGGTGACCGTCAGCGGGTCGAAGCGCTCTCCCTCCGCCCGCAGTTCCTCGATCCGGTCCAGCACCTCGGTGAGGTGCCGGCGGTCGTGATAGCGGCGGGTCGGGTCGTCGTACGCTGCCAGGACGTCACCGAGAAGGTCGGTCGCCGCTGGCAGCGGCCAATGTTGAGGGAGCTCCATGAGCCAGAACGCTAGCGTCAGGCGTGGTAGGCGCGCACCCACCTGGTGTGCGGGTTGGCCGTGATCTTCTCCAGCGTCGTCGCTGGTACGTCGGTCACGTCGGTGACGACGAAGCCGGTCTCGCCGGCGGTGGCCAGGTATTGGCCGGTCACGTTGACGCCCTCGGCGGCGAGCAGGGCGTTGAGCTCGGCGAGCACGCCCGGGACGCTGTCGTGCAGCAACGCGAGGCGCGCGCCCTCGGCCAGCGGCGGCGGCTGGACCGCGGGCAGATTGACGCTCAGCGCGGTCGATCCGGAGCCGACGAAGTCGCGCAGCTTGCCGGAGACGAACCAGCCGATCTCCTCCTGGGCCTCCTGCGTGGAACCGCCCACGTGCGGAGTCAGGATGACGTTGTCGAGGCCCTGCAGCGGGCTCTCGAAGGCGTCGCCCTGAGCCTTGGGCTCGATCGGGAAGACGTCGAGCGCGGCGCCGGCGATGTGGCCGGACTCGATGTGCTTGCGCAGCGCGTCGTTGTCGACCAGGAAGCCGCGCGCGGCGTTGATGAACAGGCTCCTCGGCTTCATCTTGGCGAACTCCTCCTCGCCGAACATGCCCAGGTTGCCCGGGCGTCCGTCGATGTGGATGGAGACCACGTCGGCCTCGGCCAGGAGCGCGTCGAGAGACTTCATCCGGCGCGCGTTGCCGTGGGCCAGCCGGTCGGCGATGTCGTAGAAGATGACGTAGAACCCGAGCGCCTCGGCGACGTTGGACAGCTGGGTGCCGATGTTGCCGTAGCCGATGATGCCGAGCGTGCGGCCGCGGACCTCGTGGGAGCCCTTCGCGGACTTGTCCCAGACGCCGGCGTGCATCTTCTCGGTCTTCTCCGGCAGCCGTCGGGCCAGGGAGATGATGTAGCCGATGACCAGCTCGACGACCGAGCGGGTGTTGGAGTAGGGGGCGTTGAAGACGGCCACGCCGCGCTCCGCGGCCGCGGCCAGGTCGACCTGGTTGGTGCCGATGCAGAAGCAGCCGATCGCCTTGAGGTCGGTGGCCGCGTCCAGCACCGCCGGGGTGATGTGGGTGTTGGAGCGGATGCCGAGCAGCGTGACGCCGGGCAGGGCCTCGATCAGCTCGTCCTCGGAGAGGGACTTGCTGCGCAGCTCGACCTCGAAGCCGGCCTTCTCGAGGTTCTCGACAGCGACGGGATGGATGTTCTCCAGGAGCAGCGCCTTCATGGCTCAAGGGTAAGTCGTCGGCGGATGTGCCCGGAATCGCCGCCACAGGTCGGACGGCGCCGTGAAACATCCGTTGCAGCCTTGAAACAGACGTGCAATCCACGCGACGGAGCCCCGAAACCGAGGCCAGCCATCCTGAGGTTCCCCCACGAGCCGGTGACGGTGCCGGCAGCCCCAGGAGGCGCCATGTCCCTCATCGACACGTTCCGGACCGGAAGGAAGGGAACCCATCCGGTCGACGACGTACCTCCGCTGGCGCAGCTGGTGCCCCTCGGCCTCCAGCACGTCCTGGCGATGTACGCCGGCGCGGTGGCCGTGCCGCTGATCGTCGGTGGCGCGATGGTCGGTGCCGGCCAGCTCGAGCGGGGCGACATCGTCCACCTGATCATGGCCGACCTCCTGGTCGCCGGCATCGCGACGATCCTGCAGGCCGTGGGAGCGGGCCCCTTCGGCGTACGCCTCCCGCTGATGCAGGGCGTGACCTTCGCAGCCGTGGGGCCGATGATCTCGATCGGGACCGCGCACGGGATCACCGCGATCTACGGCTCGGTGATCGCCTCCGGCGTCTTCATGATCCTGGCCGCGCCGTTCTTCGGGAGGCTGATCAGGTTCTTCCCGCCGCTGGTGACCGGCACGATCATCCTCATCATCGGGGTCTCCCTGATGCGGGTCGCGGCCGGCTGGTTCGGCGGTGGCACCGCGCTCGGTCCCGACTTCGGAGCCCCGAAGGCGATCGCGATGGCGTTCGGGACGCTCCTGATCGTGGTGCTGCTGGAGCGGTTCGCGCCGCCGGCGATCCGGCGGATCTCGGTGCTGTGCGCGCTGTTCCTCGGCACCGTGGTCGCGATCCCGCTCGGGATGACCGACTGGTCCGGCGTCGCCTCGGCGGACTGGGTCGGGGTGGTCACGCCGTTCCAGTTCGGGATGCCCACCTTCGAGATCTCCGCGGTGATCGCGATGATCATCGTCGCCATCGTGGTGATGACCGAGACGACCGGCGACATGATCGCTGTCGGCGAGATCGTGGACCGGCCGGTGACTCCGCGCGGCCTCGCCGACGGGCTCCGTGCCGACGGCGCCGGCACGCTCCTGGGCGGGATCATGAACACCTTCCCCTACACCGCGTTTGCGCAGAACGTGGGGCTCGTCGCGATGACCGGCGTGCGCTCTCGTCACGTCGCCACCTGTGCCGGGGTGATGCTCGTCGGTCTGGGCCTGGTGCCGAAGCTGGCTGCGGTCATCGAGGGCGTACCTCAGCCGGTGCTCGGTGGCGCCGGGATCGCGCTGTTCGGCATGGTCGCGGCCACTGGCATCCGCACGCTGTCGAAGGTCAGGCTCGACAACGCCAATATCCTGGTCGTCGCGATCTCCCTCGGGGTCGCGATGCTCACCGAGGCGAAGATCTCCTACTCGGCCGATGGAACCAATGTCGTCCTCGACCTCTACGCCCGCTTCCCCGACTGGTTCCAGACGATCTTCCACTCGGGCATCTCCGCCGGGGCGATCACCGCGATCGCGCTGAACCTGCTGCTCAACGGCCGGCGGGTGCCGCGGGAGCAGGATCAGGACGATCCTCAGGACCAGTAGATGACGACCCCGTCGCCGATGTTCACTTGGTCGTAGAGCGAGGTGATGGCGGCGTAGTCGCGCACGTTGACGCAGCCGTGGGAGGCACCGTTGTAGCCGTTGGCGGCGAAGTCGGGGGAGAAGTGGACCGCCTGGCCACCGGAGAAGAACATCGCGAACGGCATCGGGGTCTTGTAGATGGAGGAGACGTGGTCGCGGCTCTTGGCGAAGACCGAGAACTGACCCTCCCGTGTGGGCAGCTCCTGCGAGCCGAACCGGACCTCGACGCTCGTCTGTACGGTCCCGCCGACGACCCAGCGCAGCACCGAGGTGGACTTGTCGATGCACATCACCCGGCCGGTCAGGCAGCGCGGGTCGAGCTTGCCGGCGGGCACCGGCGGCGGCGCGTCGATCAGCTCGGCCTCGGTCGGCTCGCGGGTCATCGCGTGCAGACGGTCGAGCGTGGTCTGGTCCACGAAGCCGGTGACCGCGATGCCGCGCTTGCCCTGGAAGCCGGAGACGGCCTCGGTGGTGACGTTGCCGTAGAACCCGGTCACGCCCGCGTTGAACCAGCCGATCTGCTTCAGGCGCGCCTGCAGGTCACGTACGTCGTCACCGCTGTCACCCTTGCCGAAGAGCCGCGGGCCGGAGGTAGGGGACGGCTTCGGCTCGGGCTTCGGCTTCGCGCTGGGCGTTGGTGTCGGCGTGGCGCTCGGCGATGCCGAGGGGCTGGTGGAGGAGCCCGCGGCCGGCGAGGCGGTCGCCTCGGGCGCAGGCGCGGTGGCGGGCTCCACGGCGCAGGCCGCGAGCGTCGTTGCCAGGAGGGCGGCGAGCGCCCCGGCGATCAATCCCCGCATGACCATGTTCATCGCCTCGCTTCGGACCAGGGCCCCCAAGGTGCTGTTACTTCAAGTAACGCGGGCCTGACGACATAGTGATGTCCGAACCGGGTCCTCCGGTTGCATTTCTGCGGGAAGCGTCCCGGATGATGGGACGATCTCTCAGCGAGAGGGGCGCCGGACGCGGCTGAACCAGCGGCGGACGGTCCGCTTCAGCCGCTGTCGCGAGGTGTTGCACTCCACCAGCGGCAGGGTGAGACCGACCCGGTCGGCGTCGGCCAGTTCACGCAGCAGGATCTCCGCGGCCACCCGGGTGTCGTCGCCCGCGTCGTGGGCCTTCAGCTGCTCGACCGCGTAGTAGGCCGCGATGGTGGCCAGCGACTTGTCCGGCACCTCCAGCGCGAGCGCCTTCGCGAACCGCATCGTGCACAGCCACTCCAGGACCTCGAGGCGCACGCCGGCACGGTCCGACTCCACGGCCACGAACGTCCAGTCGAACGGGGCGTTGTGGGCCACGAAGACCCGGCCGGAGAGGCGCTGGGCGATCGTGGCGGCGACGTCCCGGAAGGTCGGGGCGCCGGCGAGGTCGGCACTGGTCAGGCCGTGGACCTCGACCGGGCCCGGGTCGACGCCGGCGCCGGGATTGACCAGCGTCTCCCATTCCGACTCGGCGGTGCCGTCGGCGGCGATCTGGCGGATCGCCACCTGGATCACGCGGTCGCGGTAGGGGTCGAGCCCGGTCGTCTCGACGTCGAGGACCGCGTAGCCCTGTCGATGGCGCCGGGCTTCGCTTCGGCCGCGTGAATCGGTGGTGGTCACAAGGCTGACGGTATCGGTGAGCACCGACAGTCCGGACCGGGTGTCCCTGCGGGCGGACCTAGCCCGACGCCACGCCCAGAGCCACGATGCCGACGATGAAGAGCAGCAGGGCGGCCATGATGAGGACGAATCCGAGGACTCCTGGCTTGCGCTGCTTCTCGTGCCCGATCGCACCCTTGCTGAACCCGGTCAGCGGCGAGGCGTAGAAGACCGGAACGGTCTGGCCCTCGGCGACGTCGAAGCTCAGTGATGCCTTGCCGAACTTCCACGTCCACTGGGTGTACATGTCGACATTCCAGCGTCCCGGCGGCACAGGGAAGACGTTCCGGCCGTACTGCGTCGGCATCTGGTGACCGTTGAGCAGCACCGTCGGCACGATCAGGTTCGAGGTCATGTGGCTGCCCTGGATGGTCAGGTCGATCCACCCCGCGGGCGGGTGTCCGGGCACTGGCTGGCCCGTCTGTTCCGGCATCGTCATGCGCGAATCATGCCCGATCCGCAGAGTCAGATGTCGACGCTCCCGCCGTCGCGCCAGTAGAAGCCGCCCTCGCGCATCATGAAGCCCTCCTCGTGGAGGTAGCGGCGCAGTGCGGCGACGTCCTCGTGGAATCGCCCGAGGATCTCGTTGACCTCGCGCTCGGGGTAGACCTTCCCGAGCTCGAAGGACTGCGCGAGCTCGTTGAGCACCACCAGCTTCTTGACGTGCTTCGACGGGATCGTCATCAGCCGCCCGTCCTTGCCGAAGAACCGTCTCAAGGTCTCGGCGTCGTCGGGTCGGGGCTGCCAGGTCGCGCGGGTCACCTTTTCATCGTGGCCGATCCGGCTGGGCGATGCGACTGGTTTCTCTGCCGCCCCGTCGTGCGCGGGACACGAGGTCGCGGGCGGCGGAGGCCCAGTCGGCGTACTCGAACTCGAAGCCCGCCTCCAGCAGCCTCCCGGGGGTGACACGGCGGCTCTTGAGGAGCAGCTCGGTGTCCGTACGCAGTGCCCACGCCCCGATCTCCGCCATCCAGCGGGTGGCCGGGAGTGCGATCGGCATGCCCGCCTCCGTGCGCAGCGCGCGCATCAGGTCACGCTGGGGCAGCGGCTCCGGGGCTGCCAGATTCACCGGTCCGGCGATGTCATCGCGCTCGATGAGCAGATCGCAGGCGCGTACGAAGTCGGCCTCATGGATCCAGGAGACGAACTGGTCGCCGCCGGCGACGGGCCCGCCGAGGCCCAGGCGCGCCATGGCCAGGAGTACGTCGAGGACGCCGCCCTTGTCGGGGCTCATCACCATCGCCGAGCGGAGCGCGACCTTGCGGGTGTGCGGTGTCTGCGCTGCGGCCTGCTCCGCCTCCCAGTTCTTGGCGATGCGGGTCGAGAACTCCCAGTAGGCGGGGGCGTCCGGCTCGCTGCCGCCGATGATGCCGGTGGCCTCGTCGTTGGGTGCGTCGAAGCGGTGGGCGTAGATCGTCGCGGTGCTCATCTGCAGCCAGGTGATCGGTGGGTTGGCCGCCGCCGCGATCGCCTCGCCGACGACCCGGGTCGACTCGACCCGCGAGTCCATCATCTGCTTCAGGTTGGCATCGGTGTAACGGCAGCTGACCGTCCGTCCCGCGAGGTTCACCACCACGTCCGCACCGTCGATCTCCTCGGCCCACGGACCGATCGTCCGCCCGTCCCAGACCCGATGACGTACGCCCTCCTCGAGCTGTTCGGGTTGGCGGGACAGCACCACCACCTCATGCTCGCGCGCGCTCCAGGCGCGCCGCAGGATGCCTCCGACCTGGCCGGTCCCTCCGGCGATGACGATCTTCATGGCAGCGACCATAGAACCTATTTGAGCGATCGCTCAAGATCTGCGCTACCTTAGATTTGAGCAATCGCTCAAATTGACTCGAGGAGGCGTACGTGGCTGGTTGGGTGTGGGCTCTGCTCTGGGCGTTCGTCCGGGCATGGCTGTTCGGCGTCATGCTCGGGCTGGTGATCGGTGGCGCGTTCGGGACGCTCCTAATGCCGGTCCTGGGGACGCTCCTCGGCGGAGTGATCGGAGCCATCATGGGCGCGATCACAGGGCTGCCCTTTGCAGTTCTGATGGCTCCCGTGTCGCTGCTTCCACCCTCGCCGGTCGCTGACCGGGCCTGGCCGGCGATCGTTGCCGCAGGACTGTCGTTCGTGCTGGTCGGCAAGGTCATGTTCTCGGGGGCGAACCTGGATGCTTCGGAGGACCTCGCCATCTTCGTCGGCCTGGCTGCCGCTGCCGGTCTGGTCGCGGGGCTCTTCGGTCGTGCGATCACCCGTCGTGCGCGGATCCGGGCGCTGCGTACTCCTGAGACCTTCATTTTCTTTGCGTTGGCGGGAACGCTGCTCTCGACCGCTCGATTCGTGACGCTGGAAGGGTGGATCCACGACGGGCCCGGGATGGTCCTGCTCTGCGCGTTCGTAGGATTCGTCGGTGGCGGCATACTCGGTCTCGCCCTGATCGGCTACAACCTGCTCGTCACCAAGGAGCCCGCCACAGAATGAACCCCACCAAGGCCAAGCTGATGTCGGCGGTCACCGACCTGCTCAAGCAGGAGGGGATCGCCGGTCTCTCGGCGCGGGCGATCGCCGACCGGGCGGGGGTCAACCAGGCGCTGGTCTTCTACCACTTCGGCACAGTCGTGGACCTGGTCGACCAAGCGTGCCGCGCGGCGACGGACGAGGCGGCGGCGTCCTATCGGGACGAGTTCGCGGAGGTGACTTCGCTGAGCGAGCTACTGCAGCTCGGGCGGGGGCTTCACGAGCGGGAGCGAGCCGCCGGCAACATCACGGTGATGGCTCAGCTCCTGGCCGGCGCGCAGCGGGACAAGACGCTGGCCGAGACAGCGCGCTACGCGTTGGGCCGGTGGAACGAGGAGATCGAGACGGCGGTCGCCCGTGCGTTGCAGGGGAGCCCTGTCGAGGGCGTCGTGGACGCGCCGGGTCTGTCCCGCGCGATCAGCTCGGCGTTCATCGGCCTCCTCATGTATGACGGCGTCGACCGCCCCGGAGCCGAGTCGGCCTTCGCCTCCCTCGAGCAGCTCGGTGCGCTCGTCGAGGTTATCGAGGATCTCGGGCCCGCGGCCCGGCTCGTCCTTCGCTCGCGGCTCAAAGGCCGCGGTTAGCGCCATTTCATGTCCGTCTGGTGAAGCGGATGTCGCCGTTGGGGAGGCGTTCGTGGAGGTAGGTGGTGTCGTGGGCGCGGTGGTGGTGATGGCTGCAGAGGAGGGCGGCGTTGTCGAGGTCGGTCGCGCCGTCTTGGGACCAGGCGAGCCAGTGGTGGGCTTCGGCCCAGGTGCCCGGGATGTCGCAGCCCTCGGCCTCGCAGGTCGCCGACCGCAGCAGAAGCGCGCGGCGTTGGGCGGCGGTGAAGAACCGTTCCTTGCGGCCCAGGTCGAGGACTTCGGAATCGCCGTCGAGGACGGCGGGGATGAGGCCGGCGGTGCAAGCCAGGCGGCGGGCCTCGGCTGCCGTGATCGGGGTGCCGCCGAGGATCTCGGCGACCCCGGTTTCCCTGCGGAGCTGATCGATATCGATGGTCACGATCACCGTGGTCGCGTCCCCGCCGTGGATCGGGAGCCGGGCCGGGTCGAGGGTCTCGAGCAGCTGGCAGAACGCACGACCCAGGCGGCGGTCGTAGGGCAGGTACTCGCCGGTCTCGGTGCGGGTGCCGTCATCGCGGCGAGGTGAGGCGAAGGCTTCCAGGTTGGTGGCCAACCGGTCCGCGGCCGCATCCGGGACGACCGTCGTGATCCGGGTGGTGCCGTCCCCGAGCCGGCGCATGGTCAGTCGGGTCTTCTTGCGGGCGTGGGCCTCCTCCGCGGCGAGGCGTTTGGCTTCTTCGGCCTCGGCGATCTCGGGGGCGATCAGGTCCAGGATCCGGCGTCCGAGGCGGCGTAGCCGGGTGGGGTCGAACTCGGTGGCGTAGCCGACCAGCGTCTCCTCCGCCTTCGTCTTGATCTCGGGGTCGAGGTCTCTGGGGAGGTCGTCGAGAGCGGCGACGATCACCTGAGCCTGGGCAAGGTTGCAGGCGCCGGCCCGCATCGCCGCGGCGACCTGGTGATAGGTCCGGTCCAGGGCATCGGCGAGGCGCAGGTCGGCGCGCAGGATCTCGGGGCGCTGGTGGGTGTGGTGATGCAACCACGCCGCCACATCCCGCGCGGCCGAGTCGGCGGCCACATCGTCGGCGGTGGCGAGCACCCGCAGCTCGAGCTCGGCCAGCTGGGCCTTGGCGCGGGCGATCTCGAGCAGGGTGGCGGCCTTCTGGTCGGTGGCCATGAACGCCGGACTCGCCTGCGCGACCCCGCCCAGTGCGTTGGTGACCGCGACCACCGCCCCGAGCACAGGATGCTGGGGCTGTTGCAGCGTGGTCATCGAATCGGTCACCTCCCGACGTACGAACTCTTCACACCCGCACATGCAGGTGTGTTCTGGTTCGCTGGTCTCGGAGGCCCGGCAGTACGGGCTATTACTTACCCTCGCAGCTCAGCGTCGACGCCCCTGGTTCCCCTGGATTACCCCGCACCCGTTGTGTCTCGGACGAAAGGGGCACGCCTCTTTGAGAGGTGGTCGGCCATCACGTTTACGCCTGCGCCGAGCCTACCACATGATGCAAGCCAAAGCCGTGCAAAAGACTCGAAACCCAATCAGGGACAGATATCCCAAACCCAAAGCCAGACCGCTGCTGGAAGCCCGCAAGACAGGTAAATGGCACCCCACCCAGACACCCTGTCTTGAAATCTCCCAACCCAAGCCACGTATCGGCCCCACCCACGCTGGAACCCAAGCCGCCTCAGCCGCCCAGAGCAGCCCGCGCCATCACAAGCCGGTCGGCGCAGCGTACGGGCATGGTCTTCCAGTAGTACGGAAAGGTCATCACGGCGATGAACAGAGCCCACGCACGAGAGCGGAGCCAGGTGGCGTCGTCGAGGTCGAGAAGCGCGCGGAACTCGTCGCGGCCGTCGACGTCGAGGAGCTCCCAGGCGCAGATCAGGTCGACGGTCGGGTCACCGACGGAGAGGGCGCCGAAGTCGAGTACGGCGGTGAGGCGGCCGTCGCGGGACAGCAGGTTCTCGGCGAGCAGGTCTCCGTGGACCCAGCGCGGCTCGGCGGCGGCCGGGGGAAGGGCCATCACCTGGTCCCAGACGGACTCGACCGCGTCCAGGTCCAGGTCGAGCTCGGCAAGCTCGCGGCACTCCTTCAGGCGGAACCGCACGTCGGCGTCGAAACCGGCGATCGGCTCGCCGCGGTACCAGCGCAGCTCGGGATCCTCGAGCGCCTCCTGTGGCACCTCGGTCCGCCGGAGCCCGGTCACGACCCCGGCCAGGTCGGCGGCGGTCACGTCACCGGCGCCGGGGCCCGGCTTCTCGCCGTCGAGCCAGCGCACCACGCTCCAGCGCTCCGGGTAGCCGAAGCCCGGCTCGCCGACCGCCGCCACCTCCGGCACAGCCACCGAAAGGTTGGCCGCGAACCCGGGCAGCCGGCGGGCCTCCTGCGTGATCGTGGCCGACCCGCCGGGCTGGCGGGGGAGGCGTACGAGATGCTCCTCGCCCAGCCGGAAGAGCCGGTTGGTCGACCCGGTCGAGTCCAGCGGGCGGAGGGGAAGCTCTGCGTAGGCCGCGACGTCCCGCCTCAGCAGGGACCGAATCAGGTCCTCGTCGATCATCAGCTCGTCATCGTGCATCGCGGCGTTCATCGTGGCTGAGCCAACCATGTCCGCGCCCGGAGGCGCGCATGATTTTCGGGGTCAGACGAGGGTGAGCGAGACGAGCGCGCGGTCGCCGACCTGGAGGTCCTCGCGGCGGCGTACGTCCTTCTTGATCGGCAGCGCATAGCCATCCTGACCCGGGAAGACCGAGGTCCGCCAGGTGGTCGTGCCGATCCGTGCCTCGACCCTCACCGATCCGAAGCCGCGGGGCGGGCCGGTCGCGATCGACGCCTCGCGGATCTCCTCGGTGACCTCAGGTGGCGCGGTCACGAAGATCCAGGCGTCGGTCTCGTCCTTCCACGGCCACAGCTCGGCCTCGAAGTCCCAGGTCTCCACGCGCTCATCCTTCCAGGTCGGTGTCTGGAAAATGGCCGTTCCACCGGCAGGGCGGACGGTTAGGGTGCGGCCATGGCTGACCCTCGCTCCCTCGCCCAGAGACTCTCCGACACCCGCACCCGTCTGGAGAACGACGTCGACCTGTGGATCGCCTCCGCGCACGACGACCAGCCGTGGCTGGTGCCGATCTCGTTCGTGTGGTGGGAGGGCGAGATCTGGATCGCGAGCATGGGCGGAGCGCGCACCCAGCGGAATCTCACCGCCTCCCCGGTCGTCCGGCTGGCCCTCGGCGAGCTGCGCGACGTCGTGATCGTCGACGGTCGCGCCGAGGTCGAGCCGATGGAGCGTACGCCGCAGCGGGTCCTGGAGATCTACGCCGAGAAGCAGGGCGGCGACCCGAGCGACTGGGCGGACAGTCTGATCCGCGTGCGGCCGACCAAGATCCAGGCCTGGCGCGAGTCGAACGAGCTCGAGGGACGCCACCTGATGCGGAACGGCCGCTGGCTCGACGAGGGTGGGTCCGATGGAAGCTGAGGTGCCGCTGACCGAGGACACCTTCCGGGCGCTCGCCCGGTCGTCGCCGTGGCGCTTCTCCGCTCTGCACTTCACCTGGCGGACGCGGGACGACGGCGACGTCGAGTGCTGGTTGCGCAGACCTGGCTGGCTCCGCGTGCGCGACGCCGCCGGGGATCGGGTGGTCAGGGGCGAGGCTCCGGTGGTCGATCCGGAGCCGGTCCTGCGCGCCGACGGTCTCGTGGAGAGCCGGCCGCGGGCCTGCACCCACGACATCGACGACCCGATGTGGAACAACTACCTGTTCGTCTCGATGCTGGATCCCGAGGAGCTTTCGGTCGATGTGGCGCTGAGCGACCTGCGTTCGGAGCCGAGGGCAGGGCGGGAGACCTGGTGGGCGAGGGCGGCGCCCGGGGAGGAGTACGAGCCGCGGTGCGGTTGTTGTCCGCTGCTGTGGTCCCGGGTCACCGACTGGTTCGAGTACGGAGACGGCGCCCCGGGGTGGGAGCCGCAGGCGGGCACGGTCTACCCCGAGGCGTACGACATAGCGCTGGATGTGGCGACCGGGATCGTCGTGCAGCTGAGCCCGGTCGGAGGCTCGCGGCCCGATCACGGGTTCGAGACCACGATCCACGAGGCAGAACTGTCGGTGGTCTCTGTTTAGGTGGTGGTGAGGACGACATCCGATCCAGACGGAGGAGATGTCATGACCATCAGCACGACCATCGACGAGGAGATCGAGCGGCTCGAGGAGGAGCTCGGCGAGCGGCCTGCCTGTGAGTGCAGCTGTGGCAGCCCGGACAGCGACGCGGAGCCTTGTGGCGAGGTGGCGGCGTACGCCGTGACCGTGCTCTGTCCCGATGACCGGTGCACCCACACCTATCTGTTGTGTCGGGAGTGCCGTGATCAATGGGTGCAGAACTGTCCGCCACCTCACCAGCTGCGCGTCATTGCGCTCGGATGAGGCTCACGCCACCGGCACCACCCACACGTCGGCGACCGAGGGGTCGTAGTCGGCGCCGGTGTCCCGGAACCGGAGCCGCACCGAGCCGTCCGTGGTCTGCGCCGAGGGCTCCACCAGGAACTGGTGGGTCATCGTGCCCTGCCCGCCGCTGGTGCGAGTCAGGTCGACGCTGTGTGCGACCTGACCGTCGAGCTCGACGTCGTAGGTCTTGCGTCGCGCGCCGTCGAAGGTCTCCACGATGCGAACCACGAACGATCCGTCCGTCGGCACTGCGGCGTCGAATTCGAACCAGCCGCCGGGGTAGGAGGAGTGCGTGTAGCGGCGGGTCAGTCCGGCCTCCTGGTTGGTCCCCGACCGCTCGGAGGCGGTCAGCCCGTGTGCCGTCTCCGAGGTCGCCTCGCCGAGGTCGACGTGGTCGGTCGAGTCCGACGGTGGCGTCGCGAGTCCGACGGTCACGGTGGCCGCCGCCTGCTCCGCCGGGGTCGCTCCGGTCGCGACGGTCAGGGACACCGGGCCGCCGACGACCGTCTGCGGCACGACGACCGCGACGTCGATGTCGGCGTCCTGGCCGGCCGGGATCTCGTAGCCCACCGGTTCCGCCGACCAGCCGGCGGGACCGGTCAGCGACAGCTCGCCGCGCTGGGTGACATCGCTGCGGTTGTGCAGCGTGGTGGTGACGGTCGCGGTCTGTCCGCCGTCGATCGACGCCGGGACGCTCGACGTCGCGGTGATCTGCACGCCGGACCCGACCAGGAGGGTGCCTCCGAGCGGGAGCGTCGCGGTGCCACCGGAGCGGCTGTACGACAGTGCACCGGTCAGCTCGACGGGACCCGCCGATGCGTCGTCGGGCACCGTGACCTCGTAGGTGTGCTCGACCTGGCCACCGGCAGGGACGGTTTCCGCGGGGTCACCGACCGGAGCCGCGGTCCACCCGTCCGGCACCTCGAGCGACGAGCTCACCTCCTTCAGTGACTGCTTGCCGGAGTTGTCGACCCGCACCGTGACCTCGACGGCGTCGCCGGGGAGGACCTCGTCGCCGGGGACCTGCAGCGTGGCGACCGCGCCGACCAGCCTGGCCGAAGCCCGCGAGAGGCTCTTCTCGATCGCCGTCAGCCGATCGCGCAGACCTGCCGCGGTCGCGTCGGTGAGCATGCCGTTCTCGGCGTACATCTGGACGGCGCGGTCCAGGTTCGCGGCTGCCGCGAGCGCACGATGGACCTCCTCGGCGACCCGCTCCTCCTCGGCGCCACGAGCGGCGAGGTCCCACGCTCCGGCGATCTCGCCGCGCAGCAGCGCGGTCCGCTTCGTGAGGTCGCGCTCGGCGGCACGGCCAGCGGGGCCGTCGAGGTTCAAGGCGGAGACCTGCGCAGCCGTCGCGGCAGCCCCCGCCCGAGCGGCGCCGAGGTCCCCGAGCACGGGAGCGACCGCGAAGTCGTAGTCTCCGGATCCGACCTCGAGAACGACCACGCCCTCGTCCTCACGGACGAACTCGATGTCTGACGAGTCCTCGATCGGCGAGCCACTCTCGGTGACCGCCCAGCGGTTGGCGGCCGGGATCCGGACCTCGGCGGTCGTGTTCGCCGGGACGGTCACATCGAGGGTCATCGGCCCGTCGTCGGTCGCCCAGGCGCTCTTCACCGTGCCGTACGGGGTCTGCAGGCTGTAGTCGACGTCGTCGACACCGTCTCCGGGCTCGGGCGCGATCCTCACCTTGCGATAGCCGGGCTCGGCGGCCGAGATGCCGGCCATGGTGCGATACATCCACTCGCCGACGGCGCCGTAGGCATAGTGGTTGAAGGAGTTCATGCCGACGTCGTTGAACGTGCCGTCCGGGTTGATCGAGTTCCAGCGCTCCCAGATCGTGGTGGCACCCTTGCCGATCTCGTAGCCCCACGACGGGTAGTCCTCGTGCTGCAACAGCCGGTAGGCGATGTCGGTGCGGCCGGCCTTGGTCAGCGCGGGCAGCAGCCCGTCGACACCCAGGAACCCGGTCGAGAGGTGGTAGTCACGCCGCTCGAGCGTCTGCACGAACTGGTCGTAGACCGCGTCGCGACGGTCCTCGGGCTCGAGGTCGTTGGTCAGGGTGAGGATGTACGCGGTCTGGCTGTCGCCCTTGACGGAGCCGTCGGCGGTGATGAACGCCTGCTGGTACGCCGCCCGGATCGCCTCGAAACGGGCCTGGTAGGCGTCGGCGTCGGCGTCCTTGCCGATGGCCTTCGCCATCTGCGCGAACTCCCGGGTGCTCTTCGCGACGAAGGCCGTGTCCAGGACGTCCGCGGGCGTCGGGTCGTCGAGGTTGAGCCAGTCCAGATAGCCGCCGGCGGAGCGGATGTGCCCGGTCGAGTCGGCGTCGAGGAAGTCGACGTAGCGTTTCATCATGTCGTAGTTCTCCGTGATGACGCCGGTGTCGCCGTAGGCCTGCCACAGCGTCCACGGCACGTGCACGCCCGCGTCCATCCAGCCGGCCGACTCGTAGCCGCCGTCGAAGCGGCCCGGGACGACCGGGGCGACGCCGGGCAGCGATCCGTTGGCCCGCTGGGTGTCGCGCAGGTCCTGCAGCCACTTGGTCAGGAACGACTCGGAGTCCATGTTGTAGACCGCCGTCCGGGCGAACACGTTGATGTCGCCGGTCCACCCCATCCGCTCGTCGCGCGCCGGGGTGTCGGTCGGGATGGAGAGGAAGTTGCCGCGCATGCCCCACACGATGTTGCGGTGCAGCTGGTCGACCAGGTCCGAGCTGGTGTCCAGGGTGCTGGCCAGGTCGCCGTCGGTGCCCACCACGACGCCCACGATGTCGGAGGCGTCGGGCGCCTCCTCGAGTCCGGAGATCTCGACGTAGCGGAAGCCGTGGAAGGTGAAGGACGGCTCGTACGTCTCCGGCTCGTCCGATCCGATGGTGTAGGTGTCGGTGGCCTTCGCGCTGCGGAGGTTGGCGGTGTAGAGGGTGCCGTCCGGGTTGAGCACCTCGCCGTGGCGGATCGTGACCGTCTGGCCCTTCTCGCCCTGCACGGTGAGGCGGACGTGACCGACCATGTTCTGGCCGAGGTCGTAGAGGTAGACGCCGTCGGTGGGGGAGTCGATCCGCTTCGCGGTCTCGAGCTCCTCGGTGACGCGTACGTCCACGGCTGTCTGGGGCTCGAGCACGTCGGTCGGCTCGTCCCTGACGGCGACGGGGTTCCAGCCCTGGTCATCGAAACCGGCGCGGTCCCAGCCGTCGACCTCGGCCGCGCGGCCGGCGTCGTACCACTCGCCGTCGAGGAGGTCGGCCTCGCGGGTCGGCCCGCCCGTCGTACGCCAGCTGTCGTCGGTGCGCACGACCTCGCTGGTTCCGTCGGAGTAGTCGACGACGAGCTCGGCGATCACTGAGTCGGCGGTGCCGTAGACGTCGGTGCCGAACATCGCGACCTTGCCGGAGTACCAGCCGGGCGCGACCTCGGCCCCGAACACGTTCGATCCCGAGCGCACCAGCTCGGTCACGTCATAGGTCTGGTAGTCGATGCGCTTGTCGTACGCCGTCCAGCCGGGCGCCAGCTCGGCGTCGCCGACCCGCTTGCCGTTGAGGCGCAGCTCGTAGACGCCGCGTGCCGAGGCGTAGACCCGGGCGCGGGAGACCTTCTTCGATCCCAGGTCCACCTCCTTGCGCAGCAGCGGCACCGCGTCGTCGCCGCGCAGCCACGCCTCGCCGCCGGCGCTGTCGACCTTGAGCCCGTCGGCGGTGACGGTGCCGGCGGTGAAGGTGCGGTCGCCGGTCGGGAAGTCGGTGTCCACGAGGGCGGTGCCACCGGCGCTGGTGACGGTCACGTCATGGACCAGTCCGTGCTCGGCGCCGCTGGTGCGGAAGCCCATGACCCCGGGCCCGGCGAAGGTGGCGTCGGTGCGCTGGTCGAGCTGCTGGCCGTCGATCGTGGTCGTGATCGTGTCGCCCGCGACGGTGATCGCATAGTCGTGCTCGGCGGCGAAGTCGAAGCCGTTCGGCACCGGCTTCGCGGGAAGGACGGAGTAGCCGCCGTTGCGCTTCACGTGCGGACGAAGCGCGTCGTCGGACTCGCTGAACTGCCACATGTAGGCGTTCTCGGTGTCCTCGCCACGGAAGTAGACGCCGAGGGCTCCGCCGATGTCGGAGGCGGTGAACTCGATCGTGTAGTCGGTCCACTCCGCGCCCAGCTCCGGAGTCTCCGCGCCGATCCAGTCCGCCGTCCACGCTTGCTCGCCGAGGCCGGTCGAGAACGTCGCCGGATCGCTCCACGCGGAAGCGACACCCTCGTCGTCCCAGACCCGCACCGACCACACGTAGTCCGTGCGAGGCTTCAGCGCGCGCCCGGCGTACCGGACGTCGACCGACTGCCCGGACCTCACCTTCCGGCTGTCCCAAACATCCGGCGAGGTGAGCCGTCGTTCCGAGGACGCGACCCGGATCTGGTACGCCTTCTGGGTCACCCCGCGGCGGTCGGAGTCGAGCTGCCACCCCAGGGTGGGGGCGGCCGTCGCGATGCCGAGCGGATCGACCAGCGCATTCGTACGCAGCTCGCCGACGACGGGGACGGAGCCCGACGCCACGTCTTCGGTCGATGGGACGGCGCTGGCGGCGAGTGGGGGTAGTGCGGGGGAGAGGACGACGGCGAGGGTGGCCGTGACCAGCCCGGCGATGTGTCGGCGCACGCTGACTCCTGAGATCGAGGAATTGAAACGCTTCACTGAGTATGGCGTGCGTCACATTCCGCGTGCACCGACTTGGCCGCATCCGGCCATGGCCATCGATTCGACCCAGGGTCAGGAGGTGAGGTCGTCGAGGGAGTCGGCGTCGACGATCCGGTACGCATAGCCCTGCTCGGCCAGGAAGCGCTGACGGTTCTGGGCGAAGTCGGCGTCGACGGTGTCGCGGGAGACGATCGTGTAGAAGTGCGCGGTCTTGTTGCCGTCGCCTGGACGCAGCAGCC
Organism: Nocardioides sp. NPDC057577; assembly: GCF_042801335.1. Classification (NCBI taxonomy): domain Bacteria; kingdom Bacillati; phylum Actinomycetota; class Actinomycetes; order Propionibacteriales; family Nocardioidaceae; genus Nocardioides; species Nocardioides sp. NPDC057577. The sequence continues at coordinate 31,152 of NZ_JBHVGB010000030.1, forward strand.
GCCCGAGGCGCTGGGCCTCCTCCTGGCGGGAGCCGTAGGCGCCGGAGACCTGGATGGCGACCTCGGCCGAGGGCAGGTCGACGGAGAAGTTGGCGACCTTGGAGACGACCAGCAGGTCGACCTCGCCGGAGCGGAAGGCGTCGAAGAGCCGCTGTCGCTCCTTGACCGACGTCTTGCCCTCGATCACCGGAGCGTCCAGCGAGGCGGCGATCTCGTCGAGCTGCTCGAGATACTGCCCGATCACCAGGGTCGGCTTGCCGGCGTGGGACGCGACGATCTCTTTGACCACGTCGATCTTGTGGTGCGTGCAGGAGGCGATCCGGTAGCGCTCGTCGGGCTCGGCGGTGGCGTAGACGAGTCGCTCGTCGGCGGGCAGCGTCACCCGCACCTCGACGCAGTCCGCCGGGGCGATCCAGCCCTGCGCCTCGATGTCCTTCCAGGGCGCGTCGTAGCGCTTGGGCCCGATCAGGGAGAACACGTCACCCTCGCGCCCGTCCTCGCGCACCAGCGTGGCGGTCAGGCCGAGCCGGCGGCGGGCCTGCAGGTTGGCGGTCATCCGGAAGATCGGGGCGGGAAGGAGGTGGACCTCGTCGTAGACGACCAGCCCCCAGTCGCGGGCGTCGAGCAGCTCCAGGTGCGGGTAGGCGCCCTTCCGGCGTGTGGTCAGCACCTGATAGGTGGCGATCGTGACCGGCCGGATCTCCTTGACCGACCCGGAGTATTCGCCGATCTCGTCCGGTGTCAGTGAGGTGCGGCGTACGAGCTCGTCCTTCCACTGCCGCGCCGAGACGGTGTTGGTGACGAGGATCAGCGTGGTCGCCTGGGCGTGCGCCATGGCGGCGGCTCCGACCAGCGTCTTGCCGGCGCCGCAGGGGAGCACGACGACGCCGGAGCCGCCGTGCCAGAACGACTCGGCCGCCTCCGACTGGTAGGGGCGCAGCGTCCAGTCGGTGGTGTCCAGCGCGATCGAGTGCGCCTCGCCGTCGACGTAGCCCGCGTAGTCCTCGGCCGGCCAGCCGAGCTTGAGCAGCGCCTGCTTGAGGTTGCCGCGCTCGGAGGGGTGGACGACGACGGTGTCCTCGTCGACCCGGGATCCGAGCATCCCGGCGACCTTCTTCGCCCGGATGACCTCCTCCAGCACCGCCCGGTCGGAGGAGACCAGCACCAGCCCGTTGGCCGGGTTCTTCTCGAGACGGAGGCGGCCGTAGCGGGCCATCGTCTCGGCGACGTCGACCAGCAGGGAGTGCGGGACCGGGTAGCGGGAGAACTCCAGCAGCGTGTCGACCACCTGCTCCGCGTCGTGCCCGGCGGCGCGCGCGTTCCACAGTCCCAACGGGGTCAGCCGGTAGGTGTGGATGTGCTCCGGCGACCGCTCGAGCTCGGCGAACGGTGCGATCGCCTTACGGCACTCACCTGCCCGGGCATGGTCGACCTCGAGCAGCAGCGTCTTGTCCGACTGGACGATCAGGGGGCCGTCGTTCACCGGACCAGCCTAGGACCCTGGATCTAGGCGGCGCGGTCTCCGGCACGCCACTCCCGAGGAGTGACGCCGTAGGCCCGCCGGAAGGCGCGGGTGAAGGTGAGCGGGTCGTTGAACCCGCAGACGTACGCGACGGCGCCGATGCCGCCCGGAGGCTGACGCGCTGCCGAGAGCATCTCGGCGGCGACGGCGAGGCGTACGGAGCGGAGATAGGCCGCCGGTGAGCTGCCGGACTCCTCGAAGACCTGGTAGAGCCGCCGCCTGGACACACCATGGCGGCGGGCGACCTCGTCCATGGTCAGCGTGCGGTCAGCGGCATGGTCGCGCAGGTGCTGGCGCACGGTGTGGTGCAGCCCGGCGGTCGTGTGCGGGGTGACCGGGGCGCTGGTGAAGGCGGAGTGGATCATCACCGCGGCCAGGTCACGGACCACGGTCGCCACCTCGGCCGGGCTCTCCGCCTCGGGGAGTGCGGCCGCATAGGAGAAGAGGGCACGCGCCGCCGGTGCCTCCTGGACCCGGGGGAGCGCGACCCGGTCCGCGGCCTCGCCGAGCATCCCGCTCGGCAGCCGCATCGACGATCGCGAGACCTGGACCAGCAGCTGCTGCTGGTGGGGCGCGGAGTAGTCCACGAGATAGGGGGCGTCGACCCGGTAGACCGACACCGACCCGGGACGTACGGCGACGGTCCGGGATCCGGAGGAGACCGTGCCGGTGCTGGAACGCTGCAGCGACAGGTGCAGGTCGTCCCCGCCAGCGCCGCGGGCGAGCCTGGCGGTGCGGGTCGAGCTGTGGCCCGAGGACGTCGCGAGCGCGACCGCGATGCCGTCGTCGAGCTGGGTGTGCTCCATCCGGCCGGTGAACCCGGGCTCGACGTCGTTGCAGGCGAGAGGCACGAAGCAGTTGCTCACGACCGACTGCCAGGCGTCGGCGCTGTCGACTTCGACCACGGCGCTCATCTCATCCTCCTCCCAGGGCCTGACAAGAGCCTACGGAACGTGATGCCGGTCACGCTCGTATCCGCCCGGCGCCGTGCACAAATCGTCGGTTCAGACGGCGGCGACCCACCGTAGCGTCGACGCGGCGACGGCCACCAGAGGCTGTCGTCGCCAGATGTAGACGAGGGAGTGGGATGGGGTTCTTCGACCAGGACCAGTGGACCGGCAGGGCGTACGTCGGGGGCTGGGTGAGACTGAGCGGGACGCTGGAGGTGTCCGCGCCGGCCACCGGCGAGGTGATCGCCGAGGTCGCGTCCGGGGAGGCCGCCGACGTGGACCAGGCGGTGAGCCTGGGGGTCGAGGCACAGCGAGAATGGGCGGCACGACCGGCCGAGGTGCGCGCCGAGGTGATGCGCCGGGCCGCCGCGATCCTGGCCGAGCACCAGGAGCTGCTGGTCGACTGGCTCGTCCGCGAGGCCGGCTCCGGGCAGGGCAAGGCCTCCTTCGAGGCCGGGCTGGTCGCCGCCGAGCTGCACCAGGCCGCCGCGACCGCGCTGATGCCGTACGGCCGGCTGCTCCAGTCCTCGCACCCGCGGCTGAGTGTCGCCCGGCGGCGCCCGGTCGGCGTCGTCGGCGTCATCTCGCCGTTCAACTTCCCGGCGATCCTGGCCGCCCGCTCGGTCTTCCCGGCGCTCGCGCTGGGCAACGCCGTGGTCCTCAAGCCCGACCCCCGCACCAGCGTCGGTGGCGGGCTGTTCCTCGCCGCGCTCCTGGAGGAGGCCGGGCTCCCGGCGGGGCTCTTCGCCGTCGTCCCGGGACGGGTCGAGGCAGGCTCGGCGCTGGTCGAGCACCCCGACGTCCCGGTCATCTCCTTCACCGGCTCGACCGGGGCCGGACGGATCATCGGCGAGCGCGCCGGACGCCTTCTCAAACGGGCCCATCTCGAGCTCGGCGGGAACAACGCCATGATCGTGCTGCCCGGCGTCGACATCACCGCCGCGGCCTCCGCCGGCGCCTGGGGCTCCTTCCTGCACCAGGGCCAGATCTGTATGACCACTGGCCGCCACCTCGTCCACGCCGACATCCACGACGAGTACGTCGCGACCCTGGCCGCCAAGGCCGCGGCCATCCCCGTGGGCGACCCCACGACCGGCGTACCTCTGGGTCCGGTCATCGACGCGGGGCAGCGCGACAAGGTGCACGCCCTGGTCACCGGGTCGATCGCGGCCGGGGCGAGGCTGGAGACGGGCGGGACGTACCAGGGCCTCTTCTACCAGCCGACGGTGCTGTCCGCGGTGACCCCGGAGCATCCCGCGTTCGCCGAGGAGATCTTCGGGCCGGTCGCGCCGGTGACCCGGTTCGAGACCGTGGACGAGGCGATCGATCTGGTCCGCCGCAGCGAGTACGGGCTCTCGGTCGGGGTCCTCACCACGGACCCGTTCGCGGGCTACGAGCTCGCCGACCGGATCCCCAGCGGGATCGTGCACGTCAACGACCAGACCGTCGACGACGAGGCGCAGGCGCCCTTCGGGGGCATCGGCGCTTCCGGCACCGGTGCTCGGTTCGGCGGCCACGAGGCCAACATCGACGCCTTCACCGAGACCCAGTGGGTCACGGTGCAGTCGCAGATCCAGGCGTACCCCTTCTGAACGCCTCTCGGGCCCCACACAGACCCACCTGAGACAAGGACTACGGATGATGAGAACGAAACGGATGTACGCGGCGCTGGCCGCGGGAGCGCTGCTGCTCGCCGGCTGCGGAAGCGAGAGCGGAGGCGGAGGTGCGGATGCCGACGCCGACGTCGAGGCCGCGAAGGCCTACCTGGAGCCGTGGAACGGCGAGGGGGAGAAGGGCCTGCTGATCGACGAGCCGCTCTCCAAACCGATCGCCAAAGGCACCAAGGTCGTCTACCTCGACGTCGGCACCCCGGTGAGCGCGGTGATGTGGGGCAACCTCCAGGCACCGGCGAAACTGCTCGGCCTGGAGCTGGAGCGGGTCGAGGTCGGCCGGGACGCGCAGAGCATCAACGCCGCGATGAACACGGTGGTCGAGAAGAACCCCGACGGCGTCATCAACATCACCCTCGACCCGGTCTTCTTCGAGTCGCAGACCAAGGCGCTGGAGGAGAAGGGCATCCCGATCGCCTCCGGGTCGGTGATGAACACCGTCGAGCACGGTCTGCCCGAGGCGTTCAACGGGCCGGACTGGATGAAGGCCAACGGCGCGGCGCTGGCCGCGGCCGCGGTGGTGCGCTCGGAGGGCGCGAGCGAGTACGTCTTCTACAACGTGCCCGAGTTCCCGTTCTCGCCGCTGGAGCTGGAGGGTGCGAAGGCGAAGATGAAGGAGCTCTGCCCCGACTGCACGCTGCGCACCGTCGACATCCCGATCGCCGAGCTGGGCTCCACCGCGGCCGACCGGGTGGTCAGCGACCTGCAGGCGAACCCGGACACGGAGTACTTCATCGCCGCCGTCGACGAGGTGCAGATCGGCCTGCCGCAGAAGCTGAAGCTGGCGGGGATCGAGACCAAGGGCATCGGCATGTGGACCTCGCCGCCCAACTACGAGCAGATCGGCGCCGGCGACCAGGACGCCACCCTCTCGGTCGACCTCAACCTGATGATGTGGACGGTCCTGGACCAGCTGCTGCGGGAGATGAACGGCGACGCGTACGAGTGGCCCGCGACCGAGGTGCGCGCCTCGACCCTGACCCGGGTGACCGACGCCGAGAACCTCCCGGAGGACGCCACCGTCGGCTACCAGGCCGTCGAGGACCTCGAGACGCTCTTCGCCAAGACCTGGCTGGTCGACTGAGTGATGTCAGCCAAGAAGTCGGGCGGTCCCCCGCTGGTGGGGGTCACCTCCGTGGTGAAGGACTTCCCGGGCCTGCGGGCCCTCGACGACGTCTCGCTCGAGGTCCGCAGCGGCGAGATCGTGGCCGTGCTCGGCCACAACGGCTCCGGGAAGTCGACCTTGGTGAAGGTCCTCGCAGGCAGGTACGCCGCCGACGGCGGCACCGTCGAGCTGCCCGCGTCGGCCGGCGAGGAGGCAGCCGAGCTGCACTTCATCCATCAGGATCTCGCGCTGGTCGGCGCGCTGACCGCGGTCGAGAACCTGAACCTGATCGGCTCGGCCCGACTGCGCCCCCACGACAGTCGGGCCGAGCGTCGCCGGGCCACGAAGCTCGTCTCCCGCTTCGGGGAGGCGTTCGACGTCACCGTGCCGGTCGCGTCCCTGACCCCCGGCCAGCGGGCGATCGTCGCTATCGCCCGCGCCCTGGACGGCTGGACGCACCCGCGCAACGTGCTCGTCCTCGACGAGCCCACCGAGTCGCTCCACGGCGCCGAGGTGGAGGTCCTCTTCTCGGCGGTCCGCCGTCTCGCTGCCGACGGGGCGGGGGTCATGTTCATCTCGCACCGTCTCGACGAGGTCCTGGCGCTCGCCGACCGGGTCGTGGTGCTGCGCGACGGACGAGTCGTCGCCGCCGAGCCGGTCGACGGCCTCGACCACGACCGGCTCGTCGAGCTCATCACCGGCGCCAGCCCTGCGGAGATCGAGGCCCACCAACCCCAGGACGTACGCAGCACCGACCCGGTCCTGAGCGTCCGTGGCCTGCGGGGCGGTGCCATCGAGCACCTCGACATCGACCTGCACGCCGGGGAGGTGGTCGGCGTCGCCGGTGTGCTCGGCTCGGGCCGGGAGGCGGTGCCGTCGCTGCTCTTCGGTGCGGTGCCGTCCCACGCGGGGAGCTTCACCGTCGGCGGAGCGGTCGTCCTGGCGCCCACTCCGGCGACCAGCATCCGGCGCAAGGTCGCCTTCGTCCCGGGCGACCGCGCCAGGCACGGATCCACCGCGCAGATGAGCGCCCGGGAGAACCTCACCCTACCGCAGATGCGCACCGTCCGAGGTGCGGGCGGGGCGATCAGCACCCGTCGGGAGCGGGCGGAGGCGGAGCGCCGGCTGGCGGCGTACGACGTGCGTCCGCATCGCACCGAGCAGCGGTTCGGCCTGTTCAGCGGGGGCAACCAGCAGAAGATCGTGCTGGCCAGGTGGTTGCGCGACGACCCGCTGGTCCTGCTGCTCGACGAGCCGACCCAGGGTGTCGACATCGGCGCCAAGACCACCATCTACGAGGCGGTCGGGCAGGCCGCGGCCAACGGGACCGCGGTGCTGGTGAGCTCCTCGGACACCAAGGAGCTGCTGCGGATCTGCGACCGCGTGCTCGTCCTGCGAGACGGCCGTCTCGCCGCCGAGCTGGCCGGCGAGGCGCTCACCGAGCATCGCCTGCTCGTCGAGGGCTACGGCCTGACGCCCGACAACCCCGAGATCCAGAAGGACCAAGGACCATCGTGAACCTGCGTGCACTCTCCTTCCGCAACATCAGCGCCGTCTACATCTTCGTGGTGATGTTCGTCGTCTTCTCGATCTGGATCCCGGACCGGTTCCTCCAGGTCGGTGTGTGGCGCTCGATCCTCGACGCCGAGGCGCTGACCGGGCTGGCCGCTCTCGCCGCGCTGATCCCGCTGGTCACCGGCTCGCTCAACCTGGCGATCGGGGCGCAGGTCGGCTTCACCGCGATCCTGTCGGCCTGGCTGCTGGCCAAGGCAGGGCTGCCGATCGTGGTCCAGCTACCGCTGGTGCTGGTGGTCGGGGCGCTGATCGGCTGGGTCACCGCGGTCGTCATCACCAGGCTGCGGGTCGAGCCGATCGTGGCGACCCTGGCGATGAGCTCGATCCTGCTCGCCGGGATGGCGTGGGTCTCCGGCAGCCAGCAGATCCTCGACCTCGGCCCGTCCTACCGGACGCTGGCCACGACGCAGTGGGCGGGCGTGACGGTGCCGGTCTACATCCTGTTCGCGGTCGCCCTGGTGAGCTGGTACGTGCTCGAGCGCACGCCCGTCGGCCGCCGGATGTACGCCTCCGGGTTCAACCCCGACTCCGCCCGGCTCGCCGGCGTCGGTGTGACCCGGATCCAGACCGGCGCGCTGATGGCCGGCGGCGCGATCTCCGCGCTGGCCGGCGCCCTCCTGACCAGCCGTCTCAACGCCGGAGACCCGACCGTCGGCCCTAGCTTCCTGCTCCCGGCGCTGACCGCGGTGTTCCTGGGGTCGACCCAGTTCCGGGGCGGACGGTTCAACGTGTGGGGCACGCTGGTGGCGATGTACGTCCTCGCCGTCGGCATCAAGGGCCTCCAGCTCGGCGGCTCGCCGCGCTGGGTCAACGACCTCTTCTACGGCGTCGCACTCATCCTTGCCGTCGCGCTCTCCCAGTGGGAGACCCGTGGCCGCATGCTCTGGCGCGGCCGCCGGAGGTCCGGGGAGCCCGAGGAGCCCGCAGAGGCCGAGTCGAAGGTCACGACCCCGGCCGGACACTCCTGATCCGGGACAGCGCGAAGGAACGTACGTCCTCCTCGACCCGGGCCGCGAGCGAGCCGCCGTCGATCCCCAGCGGCTCGACGCGAGCCTCACCGGCGACCCCGCGGCCGTCGACGTAGGAGATCACGACCTGCTCCCGGGCGTCGATGGCCTCATGGAGGATCGCCATGGTCGAGGCCGGCTCGGGCGGCAACGGGCGTGAGGCGGCGGTCTCGTCGCCGGCCTTGATTCGTGCGGCCACCGCGGTCGCGCGCACGGTGAGGTGGGCCTCCTGAGCGCCCGCGGGGCGCGGCGCGTTGCGGGCCTTGGCCCGCTTGGCATCGGGGCGCGCCACGTGGACGGATCCGTCGGGGGCCTCCACGACCGGGGCCAGGCCCAGCTCGCGCAGGCGGGGGAGGAGCGAGTCGAGCGCGACGGTGCTGACGACCACCGTCGGCGCCAGCCGCCGCAGTCCCAGGGAATCGGCCGCCGGATGTGCCAGCAGCTCGGCCAGCGCGGCCTCGTCGTCACTGCGCAGATAGGCGGCGGCGAACCCGACCCGGACCGTCCCGAACGTACGCGCGGTGTCGTCGACCAGGTAGGTCAGCGCCTGCGGGACAGGGGTGCGGGAGGCGGCGGTGAGGAACGCGTGGATCTCGGTGGCGGTCCAACCGCGGTCCATGGCCCGGCGCACCGACTCCTTGGTGAACCGGTAGACCGTCGCCCCGCCGTGCGACTCCACCGTGGCCACCACGGCCAGCGTGCGGGCCAGCGCGGGCTCCAGCGGCCCCGGCGCGACCGCGGTCAGGTCGCCCTGGAGCAGCACGTGGTCGACCGGCTCCGGCAGCAGCCCGGCCAGGCTCGGGACCGGATCCTCGCCGGCCACCAGCAGCCGACCGTACGCAGCCAGCCCTCCGAACGCGGCGAGCCCGAGGGCCTCCGCCTCGGTGAGCGTCCACTCCACCAGCGCCTCGCGGGACTCGGTGCGGGTGCGGGGCCGGCGCGGCCGCTCCCAGGCGAGGCGGGTGACGATCGCGGCGGGACCGGTGCCCGCGGCGAGCACCTCGCCGTCCGGGAGCCCGGCGAGCAGGCCCAGGGTCAGCCGCCGGGTCCCCACGGCCGAAGCCCCGGCCAGATCGGGCGCCAGCGCGTTCCAGGTCTTCCCGGCGGGGTCGCGCTGGCCGACGAGCCCGGGAAGCCGTGGAGAGGCCAGCCAGGCGCCCGCCACGTGGCTCCACCGGGCTGCGAGCGGTTGCTGCAGCCACTGGTCGAAGAGCTCGGTCGGCATCCAGGACGGATCGCCCTCCTCGTCGGTGCCGAGCGCGAGCAGGCCCGAGGCCCAGGCGACCTCGACCAGCAACGCCGCGGCCGGTTCGGAGATGTGGAGTCGCTCGGCAGTCGTCTTCAGGTCCCGGACCGTCAGCCCCGCCCCGCCACGCAGCGACCGGGGTGGCGCGGCACTCCAGGCGTCGAGGAGCAGCTCGAGGTTGCGTACGAGCTCGAAGGCGGCGCCCGCGGCCGCCCGGTCGACCAGCGTGGACGCCCGCGACGAGGTCGGCAGGGGCGGCGGGACGTCCACGGGGGCGAGCGTCGTCCGCCCGCCCCGCAGTGTGATCCCGACCTCGCCGGGCAAGGTCAGCATGCCGTCGCCCGAGGACACCAGCAGCCCGTGGGCGATCAGCTCCTCCGCCGGTCCGGCCGCCTCGGCCACGGAGACGCCTGGGCGTGCGCGGGAGGAGGAGGCCTGGCCGCCGCCGGCGTCGACGGCCTCGAGCATCGCGCGCGCCTCGGCGGACACAGCAGGCAGGCTGCGTACGCCTTCTTCCTGGTCAGCGGCGAACGGCTGCAGCCCGGAGGTGCCGGGCGAGCCTCGCAGCAGGGCCGCGACACCGGTCACCGCGCGCAGGCGATCGAGGGACTGCCACACCAGGCAGGTGTCCTCCAGATGAGAAAGTGCCCGTGTCGCGGCGTCCACTTCGGCATTCACCATGGAAGATAAGTGGGCTTTGGTGGTTTGATTCGCGAGGACAACGGCATCAAGCACGATCAGCTCGAGATGGTTAAGGTCATCCATCGCGTAGTGCAAGGATGTGCGAGTGGCTGCTCGGGCGGCGAGTTGGCCGGAGTCATGAGGGGACGGCGTGGCGAGATCAGGACGAGCAAGAAGCAGGCGTGAGATGCGCTCTGTGGGCCAAGAGCGCAACTGGTCTGCGAGCGAGCGGAAGCCTGTGTCCATCGGCATCACGCTATCCCGGCAGGCCTAGGGGGCGAGATGTCCAGGAAAGTAGTGATCGCGCACGGGGCGGCGACAGACGTCGGTCAGGTGCGGAAGGTCAACGAGGACTCCCATGTGGCCGAGCCACCGGTCTTCGTCGTCGCGGACGGGATGGGCGGCCACGACGGTGGTGACATCGCCAGCGAGATGGTGATCCAGGAGTTCGCCAAGCTCGGCGGCACCCATTACGTGTCCGAGTCCGGCAGCCAGGCGATGGTCGAGGCCCTGCAGGCGGCACAGGACCGGATCGTGGCCTTCGCGCTCGAGCAGCGCTCGCGCGGGGCCTCGGACTACCAGTCCGGCACCACCTGCGCAGCGGCTCTGATCGCCGACGGCGGAAGCAGCCCGTTGTGGATCCTGCTCAACGTCGGCGACTCGCGCATCTACCGATACTTCGACGGCACGCTGAGCCAGCTCAGCCGCGACCACAGCCTGGTCCAGGAGCTGGTCGACTCGGGGCAGATCACGCGCGAGCAAGCCGAGCACCACCCCGAGCGCAATGTGGTGACCAGGGCGCTGGGCGGGATGGCCCCGGCAGTCCCCGACATCTTCCAGGTGACTCTGCCCGTGGGCGCCCGGCTGATGCTGTGCTCCGACGGCGTGAGCGGAATGATCTCGGATGGTGAGATCGCCGACATCCTCGCCGGGGAGGACACCGATGCCCGCGACACGGCCGAGAAGCTCGTCGCCGCCGCGGTCGAGGCGGGTGGCCGGGACAACGCGACCGCGATCGTGGTCGATGTGATGGGATTGACCGAGGAGAACCCGTATGACTCGGAGCAACAAAGGGTGAGTATGGAGCAGAAGCTAGGAGTGCTGCCATGAGCGAGCAAGGAACCATCGCAAGCACGTCCTACATGCCGGGCACATGGTTCGGCATCATCGGTGAGAGCGCCACGGTGCTGCTCCCGCCCTCGGAGAAGAGCCGCGCGGGCGCGCTGTGGGCGCTCGTCGACGACGGTGCCGGGTTCGACGAGGTGCTCGACGCGCTCGTCGCGACCGGCTTGAGTTCGTTGCCGGGCTTCGTCCTCATCTCCGGGGACGTGACGCCTGACGGCGGGAGCGTACGCACGGTCGTGCGCGGCCCGTCCGTGGTCTCGTTCGAGGCCGGCGAGGGAGCCGTCGAGGTCGACGGCTCGTCGTCGAAGACGTGGGTCGAGCGCACCCTCGAGGGTGTCACCAGGATGTCCGTATCGCTCGGCGAGGAGGGCGCGACCGGTGAGCCGATGACGGCGCTCGGTGGCCTGCTGCGGGTCTCGGGACTGGAGGTTCCGCCCCCGGCCCCGGAGTCCACCCAGGACGACTCGCCGGAGAGCCGCGCCGGGTTCGTACCTGCCCCGGTGGCGGTCGAGGAGGGCTCCGACGACAGCGTCGACGAGCCGGCCCAGGCCGACCCGCTCACCGATCCTCTTCCCGAGGAGCCCTACGCCGACTCCGACGACCTGGACTCCGCCGAGGAGCAGGTTCTCGATGAGGACGAGCCGGTCGCGGCTCCGCCCTCGCTCTCGGTCGTTCCGCCGATCCCGATCTCGGGTGACCTCCCCGGTCTCGAAGCCGACTCGGAGCTGGACTCCGACGCGGAGGCGGACCTCGGCCCGGAGCCCGACTTCGACGCGGACTCCGAGGACGAGCCGATCTCGGTCAACCGGGGCGACGAGTCCGGCGAGGCCTCCGCTCCGCGTCACGACGACCTGACCGAGCCGACCGAGGCGTTCGAGATGCCGGCCGCCTCCGATGACGCCGACGACCAGGACTTCCCGGAGCCTGCTGCCGGCGGCTACGAGGACGACTACGCCAGCGACGAGCACGCCGCTGCCGTCGCGTCCTCCTTCGGTCCCTCCGCGGTCTCCCCGGAGCCCGTGGCCGAGATGGACGACGTCGCCCCCGACGCCGAGACCGAGGTCCTCCAGGCCGTCGACGAGGGGCCCTACGACGGGCCTGAGTCCTATGACGGGCCCGAGTCCTACGACGGGCCCGAGTCCTACGACGAGCCCGAGTCCTACGACGAGCCCGAGTCTGCCCAGGCGCCCGGCTTCGGCCCGCCGTCGATGCCGCCTCCGCCGCCGCTGACGACGCCTCCGCCGCCTCCGGTGGACGCGCCGCCCGCTCCTTATGAGGAGGCGCCGGCCGAGGGCCTGATCGATGCCGCGCCGGGCGACGCCCCGATCGAGGCACCGCCCTTCGACAGCCCTGTCGACGCGCCGGTGACCGAGATCCCGCCGGCACCCCCGGCTCCGCCCGCGTTCCCGGCGCCGCCCGCGCCGCCGGCTCCGCCCGTGGCTCCCGTCCCGGAGACCCACGACGAGCCGATCTGGGAGGAGCCCGACCCCGACGAGGACGACCACGACGGTCTGACCCGCATCGGCGTCGGCGAGGATCTCAACGCCGGTCTCGCCGGGATCCCCGGCCAGCCCGAGGCCCCGAAGGTGACCGCCTACCCGGTCGCTCGCCTGGAGTTCTCCAGCGGCGACCGCGTCGAGGTCGACCGAGTCGTCCTCGTCGGCCGCGCGCCGGAGGCGAGCCGGTTCACGCCCACCGAGCAGCCGATGCTGGTGACCGTGCCGAGCCCTCACCAGGAGATCTCCTCGACCCACTGCGAGATCCGTCCCGGTGCCGGGGTCGACCACGGCGCAGCGGTGGTCACCGACCTCGGCTCGACCAACGGCACCGTGCTGGTCCAGCCTGGCCTCGGCCCGGAGGACCTGCGTCCCGGCGTACCGGTCCAGCTCATGCCGGGTGCCGTCATCGACCTCGGTGACAGCCTGACGATCCGGGTGACCAACCCATGATCAAGCGGCTCTCGCTCATGCCGTCGACCCCCTGGGAGGCGGCGGCATGAGCGAGCGCCAGCGAGCGACGATGGGCCTCAGGCCGCCGCGTCCGTATTCTTTGCTTCTTCGTACGGAGGCGGCGGCATGAGCTTGGCCGGCCTGCCGGCTCCGGCAGCCGAGGCTGCGATCGCGGAGCCGGATCGTCGGTTCTACGCCTTCGCCATCGACCGGGTGATCGCGTGGGCGATCTTCGCCGCGGCGGGGTTCACCGCCTGGCTGATCTTCTTCCGCAACGACAGCCTGCTTCCCGGCGTCGGCCTGATCGCCGGCGTCGTGCTGGCGGTCTGGCTGGTCGGCACCGTACTCACCGGCTCCGGGGGCAAGACCCCCGGGAAGATGGCCCTCGGGCTGCGCGTGGTCAGCGATGACTCCGGGGCCGCGGGCCGCCCGATCGGCGTCGGCAAGGCGTTCGTACGCCAGGCCCTGCTCGGCCTCTGCACGATCCCGACGCTCGGCATCGGGACCGCCACCTTCGCCTGGGTCGCCGCGATGGACGACCGCGGCCGGCGCCAGGGGTGGCACGACCGTCGTGCGGGCTCGGTCGTGGTCGACGTACGTCCTCCGGCGGTCGTCGAGGCCGAGGAAGAGGCCCCGGCACCGCGCCGCATCGTCAACCTGACCACGATGCGCCTGAAGCAGGCCGAGGCGACTCCCGAGCGGGCCGAGCGGCCGCAGACCCCCGCAGCCCCGACCCAGAGCGCGCCGACCCAGAGCGCGCCGACCCAGAGCGCCGCGACCCAGAGCGCCGCGACCCAGAGCGCCGCCGCTCAGGCCCTGGCGGAGGCACAGGCCGCGCAGACCCAGATCGGGGGGCTGGTCGCCCGTCAGACGCCGCCGGCTCCCGTGCCGACGCCCGCGCCGCCCGCTCCGCCGCCCCCGCCCGCTCCTGCGCCCCCGGCACCGCCGGTCGTGCAACCGGTGGCGCAGCCTGCCCCTCCGCCGCCTCCCGCGCCTGCCCCGCAGCCCGCGGCGACGGCTCGTTGGCGGGTCACGTTCGACACCGGCCAGAGCTTCGTCGTGGAGGGTCTCGCGATCGTCGGTCGCGGCCCCGAGCCGCGTCCCGGTGAGGAGGTCGCCCACCGGGTGGCCCTCTCCTCGAGCGACATGTCCCTGTCCAAGACCCACGCTCAGTTCCAGATCGCGGCGGACGGCACCCTCGTGGTCATGGACCGTGGTTCCACCAACGGCACCACCCTGATCCGCCAGGGTGCCGCACGAGCCCTCGGCGCCCGCCGCCCCGCGGCCCTCGTCGACGGCGACAAGGTCAAGTTCGGCGACCGCACCATGGACGTGCTTCGCGAAGCCTGACCGCCGAGAGGTCACCCCCGTCGGCCGCGATGTCACCCAGGGGGCGTCTCGGCCGCCGCGCGTGTCGCCGCGGCGAGGTCATTCGTCGGAGTCGAAGGTCTCCG
>NZ_JBHVGB010000031.1:0-45420 GCF_042801335.1 Nocardioides sp. NPDC057577
GCACCAAGGTGCCGTCTCGGCCGACGTAGGTGACGTCTCGTCAGAGGGCGGCGGCTACCAGCTCGGCGAGCTGGACGGTGTTGAGCGCGGCGCCCTTACGGAGGTTGTCGTTGGAGATGAACAGCGCGAGGCCGCGGTTGTCGGGAACACCCTCGTCCTGACGGATGCGGCCGACGTAGGAGGGGTCCTTGCCTGCGGCGTACAGAGGCGTGGGTACGTCGCGGAGCTCGACGCCCGGGGCGTTCGAGAGGATCGCGGTGGCGCGCTCAGGGGTCAGGGGCGAGGAGAACTCGGCGTTGACCGCGAGCGAGTGACCGGTGACGACCGGGACGCGGACGCAGATGCCGGAGACCCGCAGGTCGGGCAGCGAGAGGATCTTGCGGGACTCGTTGCGGAGCTTCTGCTCCTCGTCGGTCTCGTTGAGCCCGTCCTCGACCAGCGAACCGGCGTAGGGAAGGACGTTGTAGGCGATCGTCTCGACGTACTTGTCCGGCTCCGGGAACGCGATCGCGGACCCGTCGTAGGCGAGCTCGCGGGCCTTGTCGCCGGCAGCCGCGACCTCGCTGACCAGCTCCTCGACGCCGGCGACGCCGGAGCCCGAGACCGCCTGGTAGGTCGAGACGACGAGCCGCTCGAGGCCGGCTTCGTCGTGGAGCGCCTTGAGGGCCGGCATCGCGGCCATCGTGGTGCAGTTGGGGTTGGCGATGATGCCCTGGCGGGCCTCGATGACACCGTCCATCGCCGAGGGGTTGACCTCGGAGACGACCAGCGGGATCGACGGGTCCTTGCGCCAGGCCGAGGAGTTGTCGATGACGATCACGCCGGCCTCGGCGAACTTCGGCGCAAGCGCCTTCGAGGTGGCGCCACCGGCGGAGAAGATCGCGATGTCGAGGCCGGCCGGGTCCGCAACCGCGGCGTCCTCGACGACGACCGAACGGTCACCGAACTCGATGGTCTTGCCGGCCGAGCGCGCCGAGGCGAAGAAACGGACCTCGCCGAGCGGGAAGCCACGCTCGAGCAGGATCTGGCGTACGGCGACGCCCACCTGTCCGGTCGCTCCCACGATTCCCAAGTTGATGCTCATCGGCCGGTCCCTCCGTAGACGATGGCCTCTACGTCGCTGTCGAGGCCGAATGCTCTGTGTGTGGCGCGCACGGCGCGGTCGAGGTCGTCGGCGCTGACGAGCACCGAGACCCTGATCTCCGAGGTCGACACCATCCGGATGAAGACCCCCTCGGCGGCGAGCGCGGCGAAGAATCGCGAGGTGATCCCCGGATGCGTACGCATCCCGGCACCGACGATCGAGAGCTTGCCGATCTGCTCGTCGGCGATCGGGTCGGCGAAGCCGATCTCGCTCTGGATGTCGCCGAGGGCCGCGCGCGCGAGCTTGACGTCGCTGCGCGGCAGGGTGAAGGAGATGTCGGTGCGCCGCGTCTCCTCGGCCGACACGTTCTGGACGATCATGTCGATGTGGATGCCGGCATCGGCGAGGGTGTCGAAGACGCGGGCCGCCTCGCCCGGCTCGTCGATGACGCCGACCAGGGTGATCTTGGCTTCGCTGCGGTCGTGGGCGATGCCGACGATCTCCGGGACGTCGCCGTTGGGCTCGGCCCCGTAGGAGACCTTCTCGACGTCCACGTCGCTGAACTTCTCGGCCGCGGCCTGCGCCGCCCGGTCGACCTCGTCGTCGGCGACGACGACCGAGACCCGCACCTCGGAGGTGGAGATCATCTGGATGTTGACCCCGGCCTGGGCGATCGCGGAGAAGAAGTCGGCGATCTTCTTCGGCTGGGTGCGCAGTCCGGCACCGATCAACGAGACCTTGCCCATCAGCGGCTCGCTGCTGACCCGCTCGAAGCCGAGCTCGGCCTGCGCCGGTTCCAGCGCCTTCACGGCCCGCTCGACGTCGTCGCGCGGGAGGGTGAAGGTGATGTCCGTACGCTCCGTGCCGGACGGTGACGCGTCCTGAACCACCATGTCGACGTTGATTCCGACGCCGGCGATGATCTCGAAGACCTTCGCGGCCGCGCCGATCTTGTCGGGCGCGTTGACGACGGTGATCTTGGCCTGGCTGCGGTCGGAGGCGATGGCGGCGACGATCGGCGCCTCCATCCCGACGCCGTCTCCAGGCTCTTCGACGGTCGGCGAGACCGCGTCGATGCTGCCCTTGACCACGGTGCCGGTGAGGGTGGAGAAGGAGGAGCGTACGTGGATCGGGAGGCTGTGGCGGCGGGCGAACTCCACTGAGCGCAGGTGAAGCACCTTCGCCCCGGAGGCCGCCAGCTCGAGCATCTCCTCGAAGGCGACCGAGCTCAGCTTGCGTGCGGTCGGGACGATCCGCGGGTCGGCGGTGAAGACGCCGTCGACGTCGGTGTAGATCTCGCAGACGTCCGCGTTCAGCGCGACCGCCAGCGCGACCGCGGTGGTGTCGGTGCCGCCACGACCCAGCGTGGTGATGTCCTTGGTGTCCCTGGAGACGCCCTGGAACCCGGCCACGATCGCGATCGCACCGTCGCCGAGCGCCGCCTGGATCCGCTCCGGGGTGATGCTGAGGATCTTGGCGCGCCCGTGCTGCGCATCGGTGATCAGACCGGCCTGCGACCCGGTGAACGACCGAGCCTCGTACGCCAGCCCGCGCTCGTTCGCAACGTCGTTGATCGCCATCGCGAGCAGCGCCATCGACTGCCGCTCGCCGGAGGTGAGCAGCATGTCGAACTCACGCGCGTGCGCGGTCGCGTCCGGCGAGACCTTGTTGGCCAGGTCGATCAGCTCATCGGTGGTGTCGCCCATGGCGGAGACGGCCACGACCACGTCGTGGCCCTGCTCTTTGGTCGCGACCACTCGCTGAGCGACGCGCTTGATGCCTGCAGCGTCCGCGACCGAGCTGCCACCGTACTTCTGAACGACGATTCCCACGGCGGGAAAGTCTACGTTGCCGATGCGGCCGTCTTCTCCAGCATCTCATCAGCGGCAGCCAGGTCCTCGTCCTCACCGGTGAACGGCTCGGAGTCGAGGCGGTCGTGAGCGACCACGGTGAGCAGCGCGTTGAGCACGGCACCGGCCAGGTTGCCCCAGTTGTTGACGTAGCTGAACTGCCACCACCACAGCGCCTCGTCGACGTCGCCGAGACGGTAGTGACGCAGGCCGTACTCCAGATCGGTCACCAGGCTGGCGACGTCGTCGGAGATCTGGCTGTCGACCACGTCCGGGGTGTAGGGATCGAAGACGAAGCTGTAGGTGTCGATGTCCCCGAACATCTCGGCGAGCCCCATCCGGAGCTCGTCGACGTCGGCCTCCATGCCCACGTCGGGCTGGAACTCCTCCCGAGGCTCGAAGTCCTGCTGGGCGCCCAGTCGCGCGCCCGCCAGCAGGATCTGGCTCACCTCCAGCAGCAGCATCGGGACAGCGCTGCCACCGTCGCCGTCCGCAGCGATCGCGCGCACCGAGAGCAGGAAGCTCTCCACCGAGTCGGCGATGCTGGTGGCGAAGTCCTTGCCGGTCAAGTCGTTCGTCATGACGGCCCCCTTCCCGAGGTCCCTTGAATCGTCAGGCTACCGCCGAAGTCGCGGTCTGACGAGGGTAAAGACTCGGCTCTTAGGGACTACTCAGCCGCCCGGCGTCCGGCGAACGCGCGGCCGAGGGTGACCTCGTCGGCGTACTCCAGATCGCCGCCGACAGGGAGACCGCTGGCCAGACGGGTGACCTTCAGTCCGAGCGGGCTCAGCTGACGGGTCAGATAGGTCGCCGTCGCCTCGCCCTCGAGGTTGGGGTCCGTGGCGAGGATCACCTCGGTGATCCCGGGGTCGTTGAGCCGCTGGACGAGCTCACGGATGCGCAGCTGGTCGGGACCGATCCCGTCGATCGGGCTGATCGCGCCGCCGAGCACGTGATAGCGCCCGCGGAACTCGCGGGTGCGCTCGATCGCGACGACGTCCTTGTATTCCTCGACCACGCACAGCACCGACTGCTCGCGACGTGGGTCGCGACAGATCCGGCAGGTCTCCTCCTCGGAGACGTTGAAGCAGACGGAGCAGAACTTCACCTTCGCCTTGACCTCGTTGAGGATCGAGGCCAGCCGATGTACGTCGGCGGGATCAGCCTGGAGCAGATGGAACGCGATCCGCTGGGCACTCTTCGGACCTACGCCCGGCAGCCGTCCCAGCTCGTCGATGAGGTCTTGGACCACACCCTCGTACAACTTGGTTATCGCCTGTCTCTAGCTGTGCTTATCTCAGAACCCGAGCTTGAACGGCGGCTCGCCGCCGCCGGGGGCACCACCGAGGCCGCCCGCGAGCGGGCCCATCGCCTCACCGGCGAGGGCGTCGGCCTTGCCCTTCGCCTCGCGGTAGGCAGCGACGATCACGGCGCCGAGGTCCTCGAGGTCGTCGGGGTCGTTGCCGTCGAACTCGCCCTGCTTGATCTCCACGCCGACCAGCTCGCCGGTGCCGGTGAGCTTGACCGTCACCGCACCCCCGGCGACGGTGCCGTCGACGATCGTCTCGGCGAGCTTCTCCTGGGCGTCGACGATCTGGCTCTGCAGCGCCTGGGCCTGCTGCATGATCGAGTTGAGGTCGAAGCCGCCCTCGCCGCCGAGGCCTTCGAGTGGGTTCGTCATCTGTGCCGTCCTAGTTGTGAGGAATCTCTTCGATCATCGTTGCACCCAGCTCCTGAGCGAGCAGGGCTTCAGCACCCATCGCGGCCGGCCCGTCGTACGCCTGGTCGTCGGGGTTGACCGCGGCGTCCGCCTCCGCCAAACGGGCCACGGAGTCGTCGACCGGACGCTCGTAGTCCGCGTCCCGCGTCGGCCGGATCGCCTCCCGAGCCAGCGCGATCGCTCCTGGGTCGGCTGGCTGCGTCCCGGACGTCGCGGGCGGCTCCGGCGGAGCCGGTGGTTGGTCGGGGGGCGGCGGCTCGGCGGCCCAGTCGGGCGGTGGCGCTTGCTCGTTCCAGGATGGCTCCGGCGGCTGCTGCGGCTGGGTGGGCTCCTGGGGCGCGCTCGGCTGCGGCGGCGGCGAGGCCTGCCGCTGCGGGGCCCCTTGGCCTCCGCCCGCGACGATCGCCTCGATCTTCGGCTGGATGCCGATCACGTTGACCAGCGCCTGCCCGAGGATCGGCTCGTGTCCACCGGTCGCGAACCGGTCGCGGAGCCCCGGCGAGGCGAACCCGAGGGTGAGCACGCCGTCGCGGAAGTCGACCACCTGGGCGTTCTGGCCGACCAGCGACCAGGTTGCCCGGCGCAGGCCCTTGGTCTGGGCGATCACGTCGTCCCACAGGCGGCGGACGTCCACGTTGCCCATACCGCCCGGCGACTGAGCCTGAGGTTGCGGCTGAGGCTGGCTCGGCGGCTCCGGAGCGGCCGGCGTCTGCTGGGGTGGCATCTCCGCGGCCGGAGCGGGCTCGCGGGTCGGTTCTGAGGCCGGTTCGCGGGCCAGCTCGGGGGTGGGGGCGTACGCCTGGACGGGTTCGGGCTGAGGTGACGCGGGGGCGACCGTCTCGTGCCCCGGCGCACCGACGGAAGGCTTGAGCACCGGCCGGTCCTGGGCAGGGGCGGCCGCCGCCGGAGGAGCGGCCACCGTCGGCGTACCGCTGATCTCGATCCGCCTCTCCAGACGGTCCAGCCGGGCCGCGAGACCGTCGGCACCGTCGGCCGCCGGCAGCAGCACCCGGGCACAGATCAGCTCGAGCAGAAGCCGGGGCGCGGTGGCGCCGCGCATCTCGGTCAGACCGGTCGCGACCGCATCGGCGGCTCGCGAGAGATCGTGTGGCCCGAAGCGTCCGGCCTGGGCGACCAGCCGCTCGCCGCCGTCCTGGGAGACGTCGATGAGCCCGGTCGCGGGTGCGTCCGGGACCGCCTTGACGATGACCAGGTCACGCAGCCGTCGCAGCAGGTCCTCGGTGAAGCGCCGCGGGTCCTGGCCGGTCTCGATGATCTTGTCGATCACGCCGAAGACCGCGGCGCCGTCGTGGGCCGCGAAGGCGTCGACGACCTCGTCCAGCAGCGCGTCGGGGGTGTAGCCGAGCAGCCCGGCGGCCAGCTCGTACGTCACTCCCTCAGGCCCCGCGCCACCGAGCAGCTGGTCCATCACCGAGAGGCTGTCGCGCATCGACCCGGCACCGGCGCGCGCGACCAGCGGCAGCGCGGCCGGCGCGACGTCGATGCCCTCCTTCTCGCACAGCGTCGAGATGTAGTCGGAGACCAGCTTCGGCGGGAAGAGCCGGAACGGATAGTGGTGGGTGCGCGACCGGATCGTCGGGATGACCTTCTCCGGCTCGGTCGTCGCAAAGATGAACCGCAGATGCTCCGGCGGCTCCTCGACGAGCTTGAGCAGCGCGTTGAATCCCTGCGTCGAGACCATGTGCGCCTCGTCGATGATGTAGACCTTGTAGCGGCTCTTCACCGGCGCGAAGAACGCCTTCTCCCGCAGATCACGGGCATCGTCCACACCACCGTGCGACGCCGCGTCGATCTCGATCACGTCGATGCTGCCCGGCCCGCCGCGCGCCAGGTCCCGGCACGACTCGCACTCCCCGCACGGATCCGCGATCGGCGCCTTCTCGCAGTTCAGCGCCCGCGCCAGGATCCGCGCCGAGGTCGTCTTGCCGCAGCCACGTGGCCCGGAGAAGAGGTACGCATGGTTGACCCGATTGCCCGCCAGCGCATTGCGCAGCGGGCCGGTGACGTGATCTTGGCCGATGACCTCGGCAAACGTCTCCGGCCGGTAGCGGCGGTAGAGAGCTAGCGGTGCGTCCACCCCATGAACCCTAACGACCCGCACCGACAGTCGGTAGCCGCCGGGCGGCTCGGCCGCGGACGAACCCCCCAAAGCGGGTCGTTCCGAACGATTCGCCTGCGCAATCCCCCACCGACGGACCAGCATTCGCACCGGGCGTCGTTCCAGGCGTCAGAAGAAATTCTCAAAGGACGCTCGATGATCAACCCCGACGACGCGTTGTCGACGTTGCAGAACCAGCCTGTCCCCCAGCAACTGCCGGCAGTTCCACGTGGTCTGGCGAAGTCCGCGATCTTTCTGGCCCTCGCTCTCACGGTCCTGTACGTCGTCAGCGTCGCGATCCTCGCGGTTCCCGCCCCCGCGGCGTGGGCTTTGGACGTACTCACGCTGAGCTCGTTGGCTGTCAACGGGATCTTCATCGCTGTGTACCTGGTGGGCACCCTGTGGCTGCTGCGAAGCTACGACTTCGCGACGCTGGTCGATCCGGCGTTCCACATGCGGCGCAGCCGAGCGTGGACATGGCTCGGGTGGTGGGTGCCGATCGTCTCGCTCTGGTTTCCCTTCCAGATCGTCGATGACGTACGCCGCGCGACCGCGAAGGGCGAAGCCCGGCCGAGTCCGACCGTCTGGTGGGCAGCATGGTTGATCGCGAGCTTGACGCCACAGATCACGATGAGAGTCTTCGGCACTGACGGTGCGCTGGTCAGCATCCTTCACGCGGTCTCCGCCGTCGCGATCGTGATCGCGTGCGTCACGTGGATCTCGATCATCCATGGGATCACCCGAGACCAGGAGGCGGTTCGCGGCTGACAAAGGAGAAAAGAAAAGGCCCCCCACGTACCCAACAGAGCTCGCTTATCCTTGCTGCCTTCCGGCCCTGGGGAGGTTCGACAAGATGTCACCACATGGGGGGTTGTCAGAGAGTCTAGACGAGTCCCCTCGCCGATCCCAAAGCACACCCGCCGATTTCCCCCATGCTCACGGAGCCGCGTAGGATCCCTCACGGATCTGTCGCCTAGTGGCCTATGGCGCACGGCTGGAATCCGTGTTGGGTTAACGCCCTCGGGGGTTCGAATCCCCCCAGATCCGCCAGCAGGAAACCTTGGTTCACCTGCAAGAACGCCGATCCGGACAGCGCAAGCTCCGGATCGGCGTTCTTCATTTCCGCAACCTCGGTCCGAGCGACTCAGTCCAGGATGGCGTACGCCTCGACCTCGACGAGCACGTCAGGCTCGAAGAGGTAGTCCACGCCGATGGCGGACAGCGGCGGCAGGGGTTGCGGGATGCCGAGCTCGTCGACGACGCCCTCGAGACCAGCGACGAACGCGTCGTACTTGTCCGGGGTCCAGCCAGTGACGAAGAACCGGAGGCGTACGACGTCGGCGAAGGTGGCACCGGCGCCGGCCAGGCCACGGGCGGTGCTGCGGAGCGCGTGGGCGAGCTGGCCGGCGAGGTCGCCCGGCGCCACACCGCGACCGAGCTCGTCCCGGGCGATCTGTCCGGCGACGTGGACGTGGCGGCTGCCGGTGGCGACGGAGACGTGGTGATAGGGCACGGGCTGGAACATGCCTTCGGGGGTGAGCAGATCGACGGGCACGATGAGATTCCTTCCAATCGTTAAGGTTTCTCATGTGTACTTGGTATCTAGAGGACACTTCAACGAGACTAGGTGTCATGGCCGATACCGTCCCCGAGCCGCTGCGACTCACCCAGGAGCACCGCGAGCTCCTCGACCAACTCCTCGACAAGTGGTCGCTGCAGGTGCTCGACACACTGTGCGAGCGGCCGCGACGGTTCAACGAGCTGCGTCAGGCGATCCCGGCGGTGACCCAGAAGTCGCTCACCACCGCGCTGCGCCGCCTGGAGCGCAACGGCATGGTCGCCCGGATCGTGCTGAGCACCCGTCCGGTCGCGGTGGAATACCGCATCACCCCGCTGGGCAGCACCCTGCAGGACCTCATCGACCGGCTCTACCACTGGACGACCACGACCCTGCCCGAGGTCGAAGCCGCGCGCGAGGCCTTCGACAGCGCAACCTGAGAGCTACATCGAGCCCTTGCGCCGCGAGAACAACGGTCGCAGGACCAGCGCGAGCCCGAGCGCGCCGCCGCCACCGATCGCCCACCAGATGGCGTTCTCACGGACGGTGGCCAGCGGGTCGACCTTCTCCCGGGCCATCGGTGCCTGCTCGACCTCCGGGGGCTCGGCGGCCTCCTCGACGGCGGGGCGGGTGAGGGCGTCGTACGCATTCACCACGCCGGCACCCCAGAAGCGGCCGCCCTGGCCTTCGCGGCCCGACGTGGTGCTGTAGAGACGGTCGATGACCTGGTCGGCGGTCCAGCCTCGATTGGTCGACCAGATCAGGGCGAGCACCGCCGAGACCTCGGCGGAGGCGAAGGACGTCGAGATCGTGTCCACCCAGCAGGGCTGGCCGAAGAGCGTCGTCGACGGGGCTCCGTACGTTGGTGCGACGACGTCGGTGTTGGAGTTGGGCAGCACGGTGAAGTCGGGGTCCGAGGCCGACGTGCCAGACGCACTCACCGTCACCACCGAGTCGTTGGCGTTGGGGAAGACCTTGGCGGCGACGTCCCGATCCGTGTCCGTGATGATGCCGGACCAGTCCGCGGCCGTCACCACGATGGCCCCCTTCTTGATGAGCGTGTCGACCGCCGTGTCGAGACCCGACGCGACCTGCGCCGCGGGCAGACCAATGTCGACGATCAGCCCCTTCGTGTTGCCCTTGGCAAGCGAGTTGAGCTCGGCGACCATCTGCTTGGCGTCGACCGTGGACTTCTCCTGACCGACCTTGAGAACCGGGTGGTCGCTGAGCTTCGCCTTGGGCGCGATCTGGGAGATCAGCCCGGCTGCGACGGTGCCGTGATAGTCCTGCGCGCTGCGGCTGTAACCGGAGTCGACCACCGCGACCCGGATCCCTTGGCCTTGCTTGCTCACCTTCTGCGCCTCGGCGATCCGCATGATCGCGAACGGGGCCACCGTCTCCGGCACCGGCGCGGTCTGGGTCTCCGGCTTCTGCGGCGCGCCACCACCGGTGTTCTTCTCGTACGCCTTACAGACCGGCCGTTCCTCTGCTGCGTAGGCAGGGCTCGGGTTGCCGAGCAGGGTCAGCCCGCCCAGGACCGCAGCGAGCGCGATGCCGCTACGCAGCAGCGTCACTCGGTCGCCACGCACTGGCTCTCCTGCACGTCTCCCGTGTTGGGCGGGCAGAGCGCGAGCTCGGTCGAGAGCGCGGCCCCACCAGGCAGCAGTCGCAGCCAGGTTCCGGGAACGATCGGGCCGGAGTCGGTTGTCAGGCCGAGCCGCGCGACCGTGACCGGACCGTCGAGGGTGTTGACCGTGCCCCGGGCGTCGATCAGGTACGGCGTCGCACTCTGCTTCTGAAGTTCCTCGCCGTTGGCGGCGTAGACAAAGGCGCCCTTGCCGGGATCGACCCGGGCCGAGGTGAAGTCGCTGGCCGCGGGAGGCTCCGACGCCGGCCAGGCATCCTCGCCCGGCTGGACGCCGAGTCGCACCGTCGTCTTGTCCTCGGTCTCGAGCTTGGCGCAGACACTGCCGGTCCCGGGCTTGAGGGTCTCTGCCGGCCAGGAAGTCTCCGGCTCCTCGCCATTGATCTGCGGACCGCTGTCCAGCGATTGGAGGCTGACCGACTTGCCCGCTGCCTGCAGGGCCGTGTCGTACACCTCAGCAGTGAAGTCGCTGATCCGGATCCAGCCGCTCTCCATCAGCAGGTAGCTCTTGGTGTCGAAGATGCCCCTCGTCCCGATCGGATAGTCCTCGCCGGCCACCGCTTGGCCGAACTTCGAGTAGGCGCTCCCGAACGCCTCCGCCTCGAGCGGGGAGCCCGCAGGGAAGAGGTTGACCCACGCCTGCGGGACTTTGAGCGTCGGCGGGGAATCGTCGAAGACTCGATCGGCGTAGGTCTCCTGATCGCCCTTGATCTTGTAGCTGTAGGCCTGGGTGTAACCCTCATCCGTCCGAGACTCCGCGATGAGGTAGTTGCCCTCTTCGGTCTGCACCATGAAACCGGTGTCCGTGGCAGCCTTCACGTCCGGCTTCGCGGAGATGTTCAGCTGCGTGCCCGCGCCGTTGGCGGTGCACGCGGTCCAGCCGGTGTTGATGAAGTCGGACGTCAGCGGCAGCTCCTCGGGAACCCTGGGACCGGAGATGCCGATCGTCTGCTTCGGGAACTCCTTGTCGATCTCGTCCTGGTCGATGACCTTGGACTGCTTCTCCAGGTCGAGCCCGAGGATGAGCTGGGCGCTGGCCAGGTTAACGACCGGGTACAGCTCCCTGCCCTTCTCGGGGCCGGTGACGACGTACCGCGCCCCGCCCTTGGTCACGATCAGGCCGGGCTGGTCTGCCCAGCCCGTGGCAGGCCGGGGAGCGAGGAAGTGGGCGACCGCGCCGCCGGCGATGAGCAGCACCGCCAGCACGAGGCCACCGAAGACCGAACGACCCGGCCGGGCCGGCTCCACCTCGCGCCCACCGGGGGCACCGGAGAGGAACGCGGAGACCAGTCGGCGACGGCTGAAGGCATGCGCCTCTACGAGGTCCTTCTTGCTGGCCATCAGAAACCAGCCACCGCGGCGCCGAAGAGGCCCGAGGCGAGCACCATCAGCGGCAGCATCGCGAGCAGGCAGATCGTCTCGGCGACGTCGGCCAGCCGGCCGCGCCGGATCGACCCGACGTCGGGGACCAGCGTCAGCACCAGGAGTACGCCACCCGCGGCTGCCAGCACGACGGCCGTCGTCGGCCGCCACGACTCGTGGTAGACCAGCAGCGCGGCACCGATCGCGAGCAGGCCGGCGATCCCGGAGACCAGGCCGACGAGCACCTCCGAACCCGTCCGGTACTGCCGCGTACGCAGCATCAGCACGACACACGCGGCCAGAGCCAGCAGCGTGCCGAAGAGCCCGAGCCGCACCACGAACGGCGCGGTCAGCACGACCAGGACGCCGACGGAGAGCGAGATCGCGACCAGGATCTCGTGGGCGACCTTGGCGTCGACCCGGACCTGGTCCTGGCGGATCTCGTCGGGGTCGAGGTTGATGTCCTCGTCGGAGTAGAGCTGCGGAACGTCGGTCTTGGTCGTGCTCAGCGCGAGCCACGGGAAGAAGCTGCCGGCCAGGACGACGACGACCAGCACGATCCCGAGCACCACACCGGCCTTCCAGCCGGTCATGCTCAGCAGCATCCCGGCCACCAGGAAGACGCCACCCACGAGGGCGCCCGGCATCGCCAGCATCCGGGCCTCGCCGAGCCCGAGGAAGCCGATCCCGGCGGCGAGCATCGCGCCCGCGCCGGCGAAGGCCAGCGGCATCCCGACGCCGCCCTCGGGGCCGAGCGAGGCCGAGCCGATCAGGAAGCCGGCGACCGCGCCGTAGACCTCACCGATCCACACCGCGGCGATCGCGGCGTCGTTCTCGGCCTCGAGCCGGGAGAGCACGATCGCGCCTCCGGCGAGGACCATGCCGATCACCCCGGCTGCCACGCCGGCGAGCATCGACGGTGCCTGCGTCCACAGCGCACCGGCACCGAGGAGCAGCAGCAGCGCGGCGGCCAGCAGCGACGTACGTCGGCCTGCTTCCGGCTTCCAGGGGGCCATCTCGCTCTCGACGACGTCGGTCATCGCCTCGACCACGTCGTCGTAGACCCGCGGCGGCTTGTCGTCGATCCCGGCGCTCACGGTGAGCACGCCGCCGTCCTCGACGCCCTGCGGGATCAGACCGAGGTCACCGGCGAGCTTGCGGCCGTCGGCGAGCACCACGCGATAGCCGGCGTAGGCCGTCTGCGGGTCGAGCAACCCGACGCTTCGCGCAAGCTCCGGCACGAGCTCCGCCACCGGCACCGAGCCCGGCAGCACCAGATCCATCCGACGTGTGCCGGAGGCGACCGTGACCCGGACCAGCCCAGTGGGCGCCACCTGCGCCTGCGTCATTTCACGAACTCCTCGCGTCGTGCCTGTGCCCGGGACGAACCGACCGAATGTCCCGAGAGCTAGACCTACCTCGCGCTCGCTGAATCAGACAGCGAACATCAGCGCTGACTTTGCCATAAAACATGCGACGAGGGGACCGGTGCCCCGCACCGATCCCCCCGTGTTGCCTGTGTGCTGAAGAACTCAGCCGCCGAAGCCGCCGGCACCGCGACGGTCCGCGTCGTGCATGTTGGCGTTGGCCTCGTTGACGAACTTGCTGCCGCGGTCCAGCGCCATGCCGAGCTCGCGGATGCTCTGGTTCCACTTGGCCTGGGCCCGGTTGTAGGCGTCGGCCGCCTCACCGGTGAAGTTCTCCTGGAGACCGAGGATGTGACGCTCGAGCTCGTCGAGCTCGCGGTCCATGTCGGCCACGCCCTTGAGCAGGACGTCGGTGATGGAGCCCATCTTCCCGTGGTTTACGACAATCTCTTCACCCATGTCAGTTCCTTCCAGTCCTCTGCTTGAAAATGCGGCCTGACCGGGTGGTCAGCCACCCATCTTGTACGAGATGCTGTCCATGCTGGAGGTGACGGAGCTGGACTGCCCGGCAACATCCTCGTCGGCCTGGCTACCGACCTTGCGGGCGTTCTCGAGACCCGCGGTGAGCTCGTCGAGCGCGTTGGTGATCTCGCGCGACTTCTCGTTGTAGGTGTTCATCAGCTGCTGGAACGAGGTGCCGCCGGCACCCTTCCAGCCCGAAGCGCCCTCCGCCTGGGCCTCCGAGACGGTGCGGCTGTTGACACTCTGCAGCTTGGCCTTGGTCTCGTTGATGAAGTTGACGGCGGTGTTGATCGCCTGGCCTTGCTTGATCTCACTGCTCATGGTGCTGTCCTTCCACCGGCGGAACCGGTTTTCCTAGGTTTGATACCTGTTGGAGCCCGGCTCCCGATGGGCTCCCCCGAGGTCCGGACAATGTGTTCTTACCCCGTCTCCGGAGTTCTAAACACAAATCTCTGAACTTTTTCGGCCCTGCTGCCTAGCTGTTGAAACCCGATTCCCACAGGTGACGGAAGAAGCCTGAGGAAACCACGAACGAAGCGATGACCGCGGCGCCGCACAGCGACTCAGCCCAGTCGGCCCGAGACGCCCATTTCGCCGAGCGCCAGCCCCGGCCGGTCGCGATCGCCGCGATGATGACGGCGAACCCGATCACCACGACTCCCAGACCGAACCAGGAGACCAGCTCCGGGTCGACCCAGCCTACGAAGGCACGGACCCCGACCGCCAGCGCAATAATCCCGGCAACCCGGAGTACGCCACGAGGCAGCCAGTAGCGATAGCTGCGCGCCGCGAGCAGGATCACGAAGGCACCGGCCAGCAGGATCAGCCAGCCACCGACCCGA
The DNA here is from genome assembly GCF_042801335.1 of Nocardioides sp. NPDC057577. NCBI lineage: Bacteria > Bacillati > Actinomycetota > Actinomycetes > Propionibacteriales > Nocardioidaceae > Nocardioides > Nocardioides sp. NPDC057577. The sequence continues at coordinate 14,070 of NZ_JBHVGB010000031.1, forward strand.
TCCAGGTCGTCCGTCGCCGTCGCCACCAGCCCCGGTCCACTCACCGCGACCACGGCGAGGACTGCCCAGGAGGCCGCGGCCAGCGTGCGGGCGCCGCGCTCGGCCACCTCGGTGACCTCGTCGATCGGGACAGTCGCCTTGCCGGAGGTCGTCCTGGCCCGTGCCGACCAAGCGGTCACGGAGAGCTTGGAGACATCGAGGAGATAGGAGTCCGGGACGTCGACGGCGTACGACGGGACGATCCGCGCCGCCAGCGCGGCCGCGGCGAACAGGATCGACCACGGCACCTGCGGCGAGGTGCCGAGCAGGGCGCACAGCGCGGTCACGACGAAGACGATGACGCCGGTCGTGGTCCAGATCTTCAGACCCTCGTCGACGGTGTCGACGAGGGACCGCGAGATCGTCGCGACGACCGCGGCACTCAACCCGGCCACTCCGACCGCCATCGGCAGCGTCTCGGGCACCGGGTCGACGGTGATGACGAAGGCGGCGCCGGCGGCGAAGGCCGGGGCGGCGATCGCTCGGCGCGCTGCGTACGGCCCGGCGGGGATGATGCCGATCAACGCTCCCAGCGCGAGCAGACCGGCGATGGCCAGTCGCTGCCAGCCGTCGGCCTGGGCACCGAACCCGGCCGCGGCGACCGCCAGGAGGGTGGCCAGACCGACCCAGTAGAACGAGAAGCTGCCCGCCTGGACCGCGGCGGCCGTCTCGACGACCTCGCGCCGCGCGTAGGCCTGCGTCGGCGGCGAGTCGGCGGCGAGCAGGGCGCCCGAGGTGATGCCGCGCGAGGCGAGCGATGCGTCCGGTTGGATCACCTCGCCACGACGGTCCCGCAGCACCGGGGCCGCGGGCAGACCGACGGCCGTCGCGTACTCCCGTGCCAGGTCCGAGGCGTGCGCATCGGAGGGAACGACGATGTCGACCACTCCGGCGGTGCCGTGGACCGTGACCGCCAGGCCGCCTGCTGCGAGCGCCGGCTCAACGGCATCGGCCGTCTGAGTGGGCATGACACCTCCCGGATGCGTGAAGACCCTGTGACAGAGTTCCACATCGGAAGCTCCACCGCCCGTTTTACCCGACCGGCACGGTTAAGGGTAGTAGCCGGGTGGCGGGCACTCTAAGATCCTGACCACCTGCGGCATCCGGGCCCGCGGGGCACTGAACCAGTCTCAGGGGGACACGTGACCATCGCTGCGACAGCCGGCGGTACCCGCACCGAGGAGCCGGAGGTCCCCGAGGGGGAGCTGGCTCTGAATGCTCCGCCGGCTATCGAAGAGGGCGAGGGCGTCGGTGGCATCCTGATGAACGCCATCCCCATGCTCGGTGGCCTCGGATCGATCGTGCTCATCGCGACGATGCAGTCGGGCGCCGGGGGTTCCCCGCCGATCCAGCGCTACATCGCTGCCGGCATGTTCCTCTTCGCCACGCTCGGCTTCATCTTCGTGCAGATCGACCGGCAGCGGAAGCAGAAGCAGAAGCAGGTCGGCGGGCAGCGCACCGACTACCTCCGCTACCTGGCCGGCGTCCGGCAGTCGGCGCGCAAGGCCGGTGAGCAGCAGCGCAAGGCGCTCACCTGGCACTATCCCGCGCCGTCCTCGCTGCCCGCGATCGCCGAGGAGCGCAGCCGGCTGTGGGAGCGCTCGAACACCCACAAGCGCTATCTCGACGTCCGCTACGGCGTCGCGCACCAGCCCCTCGCCCTGACCCTGGTGCCGCCCCAGCAGACCCCGATCGACCAGGTCGACCCCGCCTCGGCGAGCGCGCTGCACCGGCTGCTGACGGTGCACCGGGTCCAGCCCGACCTGCCGGCCGCGACCAACCTGCGCGGCTTCGACAAGATGGAGATCTGCGGCAACGAGGACCAGGCCCGGGCGCTCGCCCGCGCCCTGATCTGCGGGATGACGGCCTTCCACTCGCCGGAGCAGCTGATCGTCGCCGTACTCACCTCCGAGCGCAACCTGGCCGAGTGGGACTGGGTCAAGTGGCTCCCGCACGCGCAGAGCGGCCGCGAGGTCGACGCCGTCGGGCCGCGCCGCATGGTGGTCACCAACATCAACGACCTCGGCGCCCTGCTTCCGACCGAGGTCGGCGAGCGCGCCCGCTGGGGCACCGACGACCGGATCCCGTCGCCGCAGGTCGTGGTCATCGTCGACGGCGGCTCCGTCCCGCCGGGCAACCACGTGCTCCCGGACGACGGCATCCAGGGCGTCACGGTCATCGACCTGCCGACCCACTGGGACGAGCTGTTCGACTCCAGCCGGGTGCGGTTCCTGATCGACGACGAGGAGACCGACGAGAACAACACGGTCTCCGGCTACCAGGTGCGCGTACGCATGGACCCGGTCCGCCTGCGGGTGGACCAGATGAGCATGGCCGACGCCGAGGCCTACGCCCGCCGCCTGACCGCGCTCTACACCGTGGCTCCGGAGGGCTCCGACGCCGCCGCCGAGACCCCGCAGGACACCGAGATCGCGGCCCCGAAGGACTACATGGCGCTGCTCGGTCTGGGCGACGTACGCTCCTTCGACCCGGACGTCGCCTGGCGTCCCCGCGCCAACCGCGACCGGCTGCGCGTGCCGGTCGGCGTCGGTGATGCCGGCCAGCAGATCTACATGGACATCAAGGAGTCGGCTCAGCAGGGAATGGGGCCGCACGGCCTCGTCATCGGCGCCACCGGTTCCGGTAAGTCGGAGTTCCTCCGCACCCTCGTCCTCGGTCTGGTGCTCACCCACCCGCCGGAGGTCCTCAACCTGGTGCTGGTCGACTTCAAGGGTGGTGCGACCTTCGCCGGGATGGCGGGCATGCCGCACGTCTCCGCGGTGATCACCAACCTCGAGGGCGAGCTCACTCTGGTCGACCGTATGCAGGACGCGCTCTCCGGTGAGATGACCCGCCGCCAGGAGCTCCTGCGCGAAGCCGGCAACTTCTCCTCGCTGAAGGACTACGAGAAGGCCCGTACGCAGGATCCCTCGATGGATCCGCTGCCGTCGCTGTTCATCGTGGTCGACGAGTTCTCCGAGATGCTCTCGGCCAAGCCCGAGTTCATCGACCTGTTCGTCGCGATCGGTCGTCTGGGCCGATCCCTCGGCATCCACCTGCTGCTCGCCTCGCAGCGCCTCGAGGAGGGCCGCCTGCGCGGTCTCGACTCGCACCTCTCCTACCGCGTCGGTCTGCGCACCTTCTCCGCGCAGGAGTCGCGGACCGTGCTCGGAGTGCCGGACGCGTACGAGCTTCCGGCTGTTCCCGGCCTCGGTTACCTGAAGCCCGACCCGACGAACATGCAGCGGTTCCGGGCCGCGTACGTCTCGGGGCCGCCGGCCGCGGGTTCGCGGATCCGCCGCGACGAGGGCGGCAAGCTGCAGGGCATCTTCCCGTTCTCGATCGCCGAGGTGAAGCAGCTGGCGATGCCTGTCGAGGAGGACGAGCGTCCAGCCACCCCGGTCGTGGGCGCGGACGGCGTCGAGAAGTCGATGCTCGACATCGCCGTCGACCGGATGACCGGCCACGGCGCCCCGGCCCACCAGGTCTGGCTGCCGCCGCTCGACATCCCCGACACGCTCGACACGCTGATGCCCGACCTGACCACCTCGCCCGAGCTCGGTCTGCACTCGCCGGCCTGGAAGCGGCTCGGTGGACTGGTGGTGCCGCTCGGCATCGTCGACAAGCCGCGTGAGCAGCTGCGCGACACCCTCACCGTCGACCTGCGCGGAGCCGCAGGTCACGTCGCGGTCATCGGTGCACCTCGCACCGGTAAGTCGACCACGCTCCGCACCATCGTCACCTCGATGTCGCTGACCATGACGCCGCAGGAGGTGCAGTTCTTCGTCCTCGACTTCGGTGGCGGCACGTTCGCGCCGCTGGCCAAGCTCCCGCACGTCGCCGGTGTCGGCACTCGTTCCGAGCCCGATGTCGTACGCCGCGTCCTTGCCGAGATCTCCGGCATCATCGACCGCCGCGAGGCCTACTTCCGGGCACAGGGCATCGACTCGATCGAGACCTACCGCACCCGCCGCGCTCGTGGACAGGCCGACGACGGCTGGGGCGACGTCTTCCTCGTCATCGACGGGTGGGGCACGCTGCGCGCCGACTTCGACGACCTCGAGTACGCCATCCAGGAGATCGCTCCGCGCGGCCTGACCTTCGGCGTCCACATCGTCGCGGCGGCTGGCCGCTGGGCAGAGTTCCGCTCCTCGATGCGCGACGTCTTCGGCACCAAGCTCGAGCTGCGTCTGGGCGACCCGATGGACTCCGAGCTCGACCGCAAGCTCGCCGCCCTGGTGCCGACCGGGCGCCCGGGTCGAGGCATCGTGAAGGAGAAGCTCCACTTCCTCAGCGCCCTGCCCCGCATGGACGGCGACGGCTCGGCGGCGACGCTGGGCGATGGCGTCGACGACCTGATCTCCCGGATCTCCGCGGCCTGGCAGGGCCCTGCCGGACCGAAGCTGCGGCTCCTGCCCGAGCGGATCACGATCGAGCGGATCCGCGAGCAGGCCGGGGTCACCACGGAGAAGCCCGGCAAGCGACTGCTGCTGGGCATCAACGAGAAGGAGCTGGCCCCGGTCGGTCTCAACCCCGACACCGAGCCCCACCTGCTCGTCTTCGGCGACGGCCAGTCCGGCAAGTCCTCGATGCTGCGCAGCATCGCCCGCGAGATCATGCGGACGCACACGCCCAAGGAAGCGCAGATCGCGGTCGTCGACTACCGGCGGTCGCTGCTCGGCGAGATCCCCGAGGACTACCTGGTCGGCTACCTCACCTCGGCGACGCAGGCCAACCCGACGCTGAGCGACCTGGCGGCGTACCTGACCAAGCGGATCCCGGGCCCGGACGTCACGCCCGAGGAGCTGCGCAGCCGGTCGTGGTGGTCGGGCGCGGACCTGTTCGTGCTCGTCGACGACTACGACCTCGTCTCGACGCAGCAGGGCTCACCCCTGGCTCCGTTGCAGCCGCTGATGGCCCAGGCCGGCGACGTCGGCCTGCATGTCATCCTCGCCCGTCGCTCGGGTGGTGCGTCGCGTTCCCTCTACGAGTCGGTCATCCAGTCGATGCGTGACCTGGCGATGCCGGGCCTGCTGCTCTCCGGCAACCCGGACGAGGGCCCGCTCATCGGCAACCTGAAGCCGGTCCCGACCCTGCCGGGCCGCGGGCGCCTGGTCACCCGCGACCGCGGTATCGAGGTCATCCAGCTGGCTTGGAGCGAGTCCTCGGTGTAGCTCGCCCGTCACGAACAACGCAACGGCCCGCGACCTGATCCAGGTCGCGGGCAGTCTGTCGTTCGCCCGTGGTCAGAGCGTCCCAGTGCCGTTGTTGTTGGATGCCTTGCGCAACGGCGGATGGGTCTCGAACTGGTCGGCTCCGGGCATCTCCCACGTCTCGGCGGTGAACCCGTCCTTGCCGGAGATCAGGACCGACGCCTTGTTGAGATACTCGTAGTCCCCGTCGCCGGCTCGCAACGGGTTGACCAGGTCGTCCCTGCCGTCACCGTTGACGTCGGCGACCCCAGGGATCTGAGACCCGCTGACGGCGTCGTCGTTCTTGACCGGGTCGTCGATGTCCCACGACGGCTCGGGAACGAACTTCTTGCCCTCGGGATCGTAGGAGTAGACGCGGATGGCCCACTTCTGGTCCACGATCTCCTGGGTGATCAGCTCGTCCTTCCCGTCACCGGTGACATCGGCGAAGTTCGACGATCCGGCGACCCGATCGCCGTCGGGTCCGGGCACCTCGAGGTCGGTCTTGGTGAGCTTCGAGCCATTGCTCATCAGCAGGAGCACTGCGGCCGGTGAAGTCTCCCTGGCACCCATGATGACGTCGGCACGCTTGTCTCCGTCGAAGTCACCGACGTCGAAGTTGATGTCGAACGTGGGGCCCTGCCAGGGACCGGTGTACCACTCGGCGCTCTTCGCCCAGGTGTTGTCGGCCTTGCTCAGCATGACCGTCATGTGGAACTCGAGGTCCTTGAGCTTGGCCAGGTCGGCGTCCTCCTTGGGCAGCTTGGTCCCGTTGCCGACGGAGATCATGCCGATGTCGTCGCGCCCGTCGCCGTTGAAGTCGGCGCAGAACATGGCCAGGCGCTTGCCCGATGCCGGAACCTGGATGGCACCGTCGGGTTGATCCTTGGCGTTGGAGTCGACGTTGAACGAGGATCCGATGCCGGAGACCTGCACCACGTCGACCCGCCCGTCGGCGTCCAGGTCCCCGAGCAGGTTGCCGAACTTGAGACCCTCGGTGGTGCCGGACTCGAACCCCTTGCCGGTGGAGGCGAAGAGGGTCGCGGCATTGCCGTCCCAGTTGTAGTTGACGTCACCGAACGGCGCACCGAGGACCAGGTCGCCCAGCCGGTCCCCGTCGATGTCACCAGTCACCGCCGGCTTCGGCTTCGCAGGGGTGTTCTCCGTCGTCGCGAGGGTGACACCCACCGCGGTGCCGCCCGCAACGAGGACCGCGAGGGCCGCCGCGCCGGCGATCCACCACGTGGCCTTGGCGCGCTTGAGAGTGACGGTGGCTCCGGACGCGAAGCCCATCTGTCGCCCCGCCATCGCGGCGAAACGGTCCCGAACCCGAACCGCCTCGTTCGTACGCTGCGCCGGATCCTTGACGAGCAGACCGCGCTCGCCGGAGAGCAGGTCGTTGGCCTGCAGGGTGAAGTCATCGCGGCCCGGCAGCGTCGGGATCGGCTGTGACCCGTGGGCCATCGCGGTCTCGACGTCATTCGCCCCGGTGAAGGGCACGGTCCCGGTGACGAGCTCGTAGAACAGGCAGCCGAGCGAGTAGAGGTCGCTCGCCGGAGTCGCCGGCGCACCCATCGCGCGCTCGGGCGCCAGATAGTTCCACGCACCGGAGTGGATCCCGGGCCTGGCGGTCGCGGAGTCATCAGCGCGCGCCGCCGCGAAGTCGGACAGGTAGGCGTACGGCGGACTGTTGCCGTCGCGGAGCAGGATGTTCGACGGTTTCACGTCGCCGTGCACGACACCGACCTCGGGCGAATGGATCGCTGCCAGACCGTCGGCGATCTGGGCGCAGATGTCGGCGGCCAGCGGGCCGGGGAGACGGCCACGGGCCTTCAGCAGCGAGCCGAGGTCGCCGCCGTCGGCGAACTGGGAGACCAGGTAGGGGGCACCGTCGTGGGTCCGGCCGTTGGTGTAGACGCCCATGATGTGGGGCGAGTCCAGCTTGGCCATCAGCGTGGCCTGTTTGTCGAACCGGGACACGAACTCGGGGTCGCGTGCGCTGCGCCCGAGGAGCACCTTGAGGGCGACCGCTCGGTTGAGCCGGGTGTCGGTGGCCTTGTAGACGACCGCCATCTCGTTGGACGCCACCTGCTGCTCGAGCCGGTAGGGCCCGATCATGCCGGGGGCGTCCGCCTTCAGCACGGTCGCCGGTAGCGGGGTCTGCACAGGCGGTGGCGGAGGCGGCGGAGTCTGGGCCACCGGCGGCTGGGCGGGAGGAGGCGGTGGTGGTGTCGGAGCGGGAGCCGGCGGAGGCGGCGGCGTACCGGAAGGTCCGCCGGGCCGGGCGACCCGTGGCCTGATCGTGGTCTTGTCGGGGTCGTCGACCGGGGGACGCTCGAACGAGGGCTGCGGCCCGCGCGGTGCGTTGTCAGGGGTTCCGGTGGAATCGCTCATCCGAGGGTTCCTCCCATCAGGTTGTAGCGGCGCACATCGTCGGGCGACTTCTTCCACGTCGCCATCATGTGACCGGGGAACGTCCCGGTCTTCGAGGCCAGAGCCACGTAGAAGGCGTAGGGGCTCTCGCTGGTGTCCTGCGTAGCCGCGACGATGTCGGTGCGTCCGTCGCCGTTGACGTCGGCGACGGTCACGGGATACCTGCTGGTGGTCTTGAGGGTGTTGCGGGGCTTGGGCAGCTTCCCGCGGTTGGCGATCGAGAACTGGGTCAGGTCCTCGCTGAACGTGCCGACGGTGATCGACTGGCCCTCGCCACGACCTGATTCCGCCGCGACGATCTCATCGCGGCCGTCGCCGTTGACGTCACCGGCGAGGAACGAGCTGATCGACTGATGCTTGAACTCGAACGGCTTCGCAGCAGCGACGGTCGTTCCCTCTCCCTGGTAGAGGTCCAGGCTGGAGGTTCCGGACGTGAGGGTCATGTCCTCCGGGCTGCCTTCGACCCGGTTCAGGACGGCCAGATCGGCCTTCTCGTCGCCGGTGAACTCGCCCACCGCGATCTGCTCCACCGGTACGGCCGGATAGGACCCGAAGAGCGTCGGCTCCTCGAACCCCGACCCAGTTCCTCGGTAGACCCAGATCGAGCCGTCCCCGGCCCTTCTCCCCTGCCTGTCGAGGTCGGGGTCCGGGTTGCCGAAGTGCGTACTCATGAACAGATCGGCGACACCGTCACCGTCGAAGTCGTCGGTGCCGAGGTCGTAGTAGAAGTTCGAGCCCGCCATCTTCTTGCCCTGCTCGACGACGCCCGCGGGAGCCTTGAGGGATCCCTCCAGGTCCCCGTGGAACTCGAAGCCCTTCTCGCTCCGCACGAGGGTGACGAGCGTGTTCTTCCCATCGCCGGTGAAGTCACCGCAGAGCGGAAACACCTCGCCCCCGTCGTTGTCGGCCGGGAGCGCAGGGTCGTTGTAGGTGACGGGCTTCGACGGGGCCAACGTGCGGCCGTCCGACGTCCAGGTGACGACATCCACCCCCTCGCCGTCGGGGTTCTGGACGTTGGTGATCACGTCCCCGAACTTGTCCCCGTTCACATCCGCGTACGCAGCCCCCTTCACGGTCGGCACGATGGGCTCGGGCCCGTGCTCGACCCAGGGCTGGGTGATCGCCAGGGCACCGCCGACCCCGAGGGCGGCCACCCCGACCATCGCCGCCCCGACCCGGAGCGGAGTGATCTTGGACGGCCGCTGCGCCTCCTCGATCAGGATGGCTTCGCTCTCGGAAGGCGCCCGCACGGCCGCGACCAGGATCGGCGCCGGGTTGGGGTCGGTCATCGACGGCGCGGGCACCAGCTGAGCGGGCGCGGTGATCTCGCGCAGCTTCAGCAGGTCGTCCTTGAAGACGGCGGCGCTCTGGTAGCGGCTCCGGCGGTCCTTCGCCATCGAGAGCTGCAGGATCCGGTTGGCCGCCTTGGTCCAGTCGTCGGAGCCGACGAACTGCGGGATCGGCGCGTTCTGGTGGGCCATCGCCACCTGCACCGCCGCACCCGAGTAGGGGATCTTGCCGGTCAGCGTGAACCACAGCATGCAGCCGGCCGCGTAGATGTCTCGTGACGGCTCCGGCGAGATCGGCCGGCCCTGCGCGTCATGCTCGTCGCGGATGTATTCGGGCGCCAGGTAGTTCCACGTGCCGGTGATCCCGCCGGCGGGCGAGTCGGAGGACGAGGTCGCGATCCCGAAGTCGCACAGGAACGCGAACGGGTCCAGCGGGCTCGCCGGGTTGCGTACGAGCACGTTCGAAGGCTTGACGTCCTGGTGGATGATCCCCGCCTGGTGGGCGTCGTGCAGCGCCCCCGCCACCTGGGCGTTCACCAGGCACGCCAGGTGCGGCGCCAACGGTCCGTTGCTGCGTACGAGTCCGGTCACATCACCGCCCTTGATGAACTGGGTGACGATGAACGGGCTGCCCTGCTGCTCACCGATGTCGTAGATCGCGATGATGTGGGGCGACCTGATCTGCGCCAGGGTCTGCCCCTCGCGGATGAACATGTCGATGAACTGTCGGTCGGCCAGGTGGGCATGCACCATCTTCAGGGCGACCTGCCGTTCGAGCTTGGTGTCGAAGGCGTCATAGACCACGCCCATTCCACCCTCGCCAAGAATGCGATCCAGGCGGTAGTGGCCGAACACTGCCCCGGGATGAAGCGTCGTCATGCCCGCACCCTATTCAAGGGTGGCGGAACCCAACCACTCCAATGCGCTAAAAGTCGCCTACTTCTTCGTCGGCGACCACTCGACGATGGTCGAGACGAGCGGTGCGACCTGTCCGGAGCGAGGCCGTACGCTGTCGACCTTCTTGTCGATCACGGTCACCGTCGGGTTCATCACGATCGGTACGACGATCGAGTCCCGGACCAGCGTCTTCTCGATCTGGACTCGTACGTCGCGGGCCTCGTAGGGATCCGCGGTGCGGGCCAGCTCGCCGATGAGGCGGTCACGCTCGCGGTCGCCGCCGCCGGTCGCGTTCTGGCTGCCCTTGCCACCCCACTGTGCCGAGATCTCCGCCGGCGTCTGCGGGACCGGGATCCGGGCGAGCACGGCGTCCCACCTGTTGCCTGAGAGCACCTTGTCGGCCGAGGACACGCCACAGTCGGTGGTGCCCCAGCCCTCGTCGTCGACGACGTTCGCGATGGTGTCGTAGGCGCCTGCGGCGAACGCGCTCGACTTGTCGTAGGAGATGCACACCTTGGCACCGCGCGGGGCCGTCGCATCCTCCGAGGCCTTGAACTTCGTGGAGAACCCGGAGTCCTCCGTCGCGATCTGGTAGCCCTCACCACCCGGCGGGAACAGCACGACGTCGGTGGCCTCGTACGCCTCGGCCCACTCGCCCGCGCCGCCCTCGGCGATGTCGCCGCGGGGTACGGCCCGCAGATAGGCCGTGCGGGTGTCCTTGCGCTTGAACAGGCCACGGTCGGAGCGGAGGATCAGCGCCCACATGGTGCCGTCGTTGGCGTTCGCGACGCCGTAGTCGCGGCGCTCGAGGTCGCGCACCTGCTTCCGGTTGGCCCTGGTCGGGGTGACCTGGACGACGTCGACCTTCTCCCCCAGGCTGTCCAGCGCGTCGGCGCCGGCCGGGGTGAGGCGTACCTGCTCGTAGGTCGGCCTGGCCTCGCCCGCGTACTCCGGGTTGGCCTCCAGGTCGACCTCCTGGCCGCCCTCGCCGGCCGAGATCTTCGAGACGCGGTAGGGGCCGCTGGAGAGCAGCGCCTCCTCGGAGGCCTTGCCGTTCTCGGCGACCGCGAAGGACGAGCTCCATGCCTCCGCGATCTTGGTGAGCTTCGCGGTGTCGGACTCCTCGATCGCGGTCTCGACGACTTCCTTGGCCTCGATCGGGTCCTCGATCTTCAGCGCCTTCTGCCCGACGACGTGCGCCGGCACGGCGACGTCCAGGGCCGTACGCCAGTCGACCACCGGCACCACGAGCGGGACCTCGATGGCGCGGGCGCCCTCGTCGACCTCAGGGATGTAGGCGCTCTTGGTCAGCCCGGTCGGCACCCCGCCGAACTCGACCCCGCCATCCGGGCTCCCCTCCTTCGGGGTGCGGAAGTAGCCCGACGTCGCCGCCCAGGCGAGCATGAGGTCGGCCGTGTCGATCGGCACGCCGTCGGACCAGGACGGCTCGGCCAGGTCGTAGCGCACCCGGGCCTGCTCGCCACTCTCCATGGTGACCTCGCCGAAGGTCTCGTCCATCTCGACGGTGTCGTTGACCAGGGTGCCGAAGGCTCCACGGGTCAGCGAGGCGATGTCGAGGTTTCCATCGGTCGCGCTCGCCGCGCTCGCCGGGTTGGTGCTCGTCAACGTCTCCGTCCACGCGACGGCGACCTGAGACCCTTCCTCCACCGAGGCCGGGAGATCACCCGAGCAAGCGGTTGCAACTAGCGCCAGACTGGCAACGGAAACGACTCCCGCTCGACGACGTGCCCCAGGATGCACCTTCAAGTCCCCTCTCCGAGACAACGGACGCCCCAGATCCTAACGAGCCTCGGCGGAGACCTGCTACCGACGTAGCCGGTCTCCGCCGACGGGGTGTCCTCACCTCACGAGGCGGGGATCTCCACCTGCTCCGTGAACTCGGCGATGGTCTTGTCCGAGCCGATCACCTTCGCGCCGTCGCGCTCGTACTCGACGAGGTACGTGTCGGCCTTCTCCTCCACCTGGAAGGCGATCCAGCCGGTGTGCTCGCCGCCGTCGCGCCGCTGCACATCCTCGAGCGGCGTACGCTTCGCGGCGGTCAGCTCCTCGGTCATCAGGCGGGTGTCCGAGCCCTCGAAGTCGGCGCCCTGGTCCCAGGAGATCTCGAAGTTCCCCTCCGAGATGCGGCCGCCGTACTCCGTGCCGGGCTTGATCTTCACCTGCAGCAGCACGACCTCGCCACCCTCGGCGATGAGGTCGGCCTCCTGCGTCGACGGGAAGTCACGGACGGCCGAGACGACCTCGATCGTGTCGCCCATGTCGGGGTCCTTGATCGTCTTCCCGATCTTGACCTCCTTCTCCTCACCCGCCGGTGCTGCGGACGGGGACTCGGAGGCCGGCGCGCTGGACTCGACCTCGACCGCCGCGTCAGCGTCCGAGTCGGTCTCCTCGGAGCCGCACCCGGTCAACGCGAGCGCGAGGCCGAGGCTGAGGCCGACGGCGGCCAGTCGATAGGTCCGGAGGGTGGTGCGAGTGCGCATGGAGAAGTTCCTTTCAACAGTGACTGTTCCCGAGATCGAGAGGTATGGCGCCACCCTGGCAACCCGAGCCCCTGGTGGCCGCTCTTTACTTCGGCGTGTCGCGGTGATCCGAACGACATCGCCTGGCCTTCGCCTATCGGCTGTTCTCGGCCACCCACTCCGGGTTGACCGCCAGAGCCGTCACAGAAGCGTCCTTGGTCGGGAAGTCGACGTCCTCCACATCGATCTCCAAGGCGATCGAAGGCTTGCCGGTCGCCAGGTCCGTGCGTACGAGGCTCAGCGCTGTCAGCTCGGTCCACATCCGGTCACTCCGGCGCTTGGTGAACCGCTTGTGCAGGTCGGTCTCGTTGGTCATCGTGTACGCGGCGTCGGAGGAGTAGGTGAGCACCTCCGCATCGAGCCCGATGTATCCCTCCACCCAACCGACCTCGTGCGCCTGGATCGGTGACTCCGCCGTCGTCGGGAGCGGCGCGCTCCACATCGTGTTCTCGACGACCCAGACGAGCTGGCCGTCCGCGACCGTCACCGCCGAGGGTGCACCGATCTGCGAGGAGGCGTCCTCCGGGTAGACGATCTCGTGGTCAACAGCAGCCTTGTCCGCCGACGTCCCCTTCGCAGTGGTCCAGGTGCGGAAGAAGTGCTGGTCGTCGTCGTTCTCCCACCCTTCGTAGACGATCCCGTCGACGCAGGGCGACGTGCTGCCCGGGCTGGTGGGCTCCAAGGTGCTCAGGATGTCCGTACCGTCATGCGGATAGGCCGAGGTCAACGCCGCAAGGTCCCACTGATCCTCCGGGATCGACTCGCTGTCCTCCTCGAAGGCCTTGGTGCTGGTGCCCCTCCCCGGCGCGAACACCCGCTCACCGCACACCGCGGCCGTAGTCGTCTGACCGTACGGAGTAACCCGGGTGGTCGCCTTGCCACTGTCCCCGTCGATGTAGGTCACGAACGGATCCTCGGACGAATCCGCGGGGCTGAAGCCGACCAACGTCCCCTGACCGACCTGCACGCGGTACCACTCATGCATCGTCTCGAGGGACTTGTCGTCGCTCGCGCGCTTGTTGTCGGTGAGCCCCGACTTGTCGATCACGTAGTCGTGCGCCGTGTCGGACGTCGTGATCCCGTGCTCCGTCCAGGAGATCCCAGCGCCTTCGACCTCCTCGAGCTCGATAGCCCGAGTCTTCCCCTCCGGCGAGACCAGCACGAGATAGCTCGAGTCCTCCCCGCCCTCCGTCACCCGAAACGCCACAACCGCGTCTTCGATCGCGAAGTCCTTCGGCGGCGGACCAACACTGCAACCAGAGACCAAGGCAGCCGTCGCCACCGTCATCGCCGCGATTCCCCGAGCCACCGCTCACACTCCGTCATCAATAGATAGGTACGACGCGGACAGGCTAGCGATCGCCGGCCTCGGCCTCTCGCCGACGTCGCTGAGCGCCGCAGAGGGTGTGGGGGTCCTCGACCTCGGGCAAGTGGAGCGCCCTGGCAGAGCGGCCCAGATCGACGTCGTTAACCATGCGAGCGCAGTAACCGAGGCATCCGGTAACCGCCGTTCGCGCAGGTCAGGCGGCCGATTGCGGCGGGATCAAGCTGGCGACCACCGCAGGGTGGACACGCACAGGTCGAGCCCGTTCTTCCACCCGATGAACTTCTCATCGGTCGCGGGCATCGCCTCTGGGCGGGCGAGGCTCGCCGTGATCTGCAAACCACGACGACGCTTGGTTCCCGGTATCGGCGTCATGTAGACGATCGACGTCACCACGATGTTGCCACCCTCGAGCACACGGGTGGATTCACGCTCGAACCGGATAAACCGCTTGTCGCCGAACAGGGGCTTCGCTCCGTGGTCGCGGACCGCTTGCGCCACGTAGGCGCCGAGATCGCCACCATCCTGCGAACGTCGGATCGCGGCAAGCATCGATGCAGGGTAGTAGGCCTTGCTGTCGCCCATGTCCCCGGTTTGAGCGAAGTAGGCGACGACATTCTGCTTCTGCATCAGCTCGTACGCCTCATCCAACTGCGACCGGAGAGTTGCGTGTAGCTCGGGCCTGTTGGCCGCCATGAACCGCTGCTTCATAGCAGCGTCCATCTTCTCCTTGCCCGCATCGTCGGGGCTGTGCCGCTCCCACCCTGGAAGAAGCTTCAACTCAAAGGCCGGATCCTTGACAGCTCCGAGCATCTCGCGCAAGGACGTCCCTCCCTGATCGTTCATGGTCACACCCCACCATTCCTAACCGACTGAAGTGGCGCCTGGTCGTAGGCCTCGAAGTCGGGATAAGAGACAACCCGTCGCGCACGCAACCGCAGGAGCGCCCGGTGTCGACTCGCGAGGAGGACCTGCTCGTCCTCGGGCGAAAGCCGGTCAAGATCGACCGAAGGCGGCTTCGTCTCCGAACGGAAGCGTTGATGTCCAACGATCGCTCCGACCGAAATCGCCAGCAGCGCCACAGCGGGAATCATCATCAGCCACCACAGCGAGTTGTCCATGTTGGCCGCCAGAATCGCGACGATCAGCCCCGCGGCAAAAATCGTCGCCATGATGCCGAACGCGGAGACTGTCCGGTCCGCCTGCCGATACGGCATGGCACGCCACTGCAGGTAGAAGTACAGGACCGAGAAGGCGCCGAGGATGCATGCGACGTAGACGAGTGCGATCACCCCGCCACTGGCGCGCCCGCCGACGAGGGCGGCGACTGCAACTCCAAGAACGATGAGTCCGACGATCGCCACCCATGTCATCAACTTCGAGATCAAGCGTTGGGCAGGGGTGCGTCGTCGGTCCCTGGCCGCCAACTCCAGCTCGAGGTAGGCATAGTCCCGGACAACACTGTTGAGCTCGTTGATGTCGAATCCAGTGCCGGCCATCTGTACAGCAGCCCAGTCCATGGGGCTCGGAGCCGCAGGTTTAGGCATTGGAGATCCGCTCCCATTCGTCTGTCGGCTTACGCGTAACTGTTGGAACTGGATCTGCCGCGAACTGTTTCCCGTTCGGCTCCGTGACTTGCAAGCTGGAGAGCAGCACCGGAAGGCTGGCCATCGTCATTTGGAAGACCTCCTGTGAGCCGGCCTCAGCAATCACGAGGACACTTCCGGATTCGTCGCCGAACGCATATACAGCCGTGAAGAGTTGGAGATGTTCTCCGTTGATCGTCTCTTCTCGCAGTGCAACACACTTGAGGCCAGGACCGAGGCCGGCACCCGGGTATTCGTCCACATCGAACCCGGCCTCACGCCATCCCGACGCGTCCAAAGGAGCGCCCGCCGCCAGCAGTATGCGCACCCGACTTGGAACGGGGACGTCGAACGGCCAGTGCAACATCACTGACAGCGTTCCGGGCTCAACGGCTTTGGCCACGACATCAGTGAGAGCGTCACGGACAGACGCTTCGACGCCAGGACCCCATGCTTCCTCGCCCCACCAGGATCGGATGCGTGCGATCTCGCTCTGAAACCACTCCTCCGGTGCACCGATGCCTTCGCTCGGAACCCGAGTCCAACCACTTTGGGGAAGGACTCCTTCAGCAAGCCACTCCGCTTCCATCATTTCCTTCTGCTAGTGAGACGAACGAGGCCGATGCTCAGTTGAAGGCGTCGACGAGCGACCCGCCCACGAGACCTATGCCGGTGTTGACGTGACCATAAACCGAGAAGCCGTGCTTCGCCATCGCCCCGTGAACTTCTCCAGCTGCCTTCCACAGGTTGGCGGTCTCGCCGATCCGGGCGAAGTCACTGACGTCCAGACCCACGTGGATCGAGGTCATGACATCGCCGAGGGCTTTGCGTCCGAGTGCAGCGTCATCGAGCCCGCTGGCAAACTTGAGTCCGGTGCTGAACTTGGACAACTTGGAAGCGCCCTCGCCCAACTCCGCGATTCCATCGGCCATCTTGCCGAATTTTCCGAAGGGAACGACGTCGAGTGCTGCTGTAAACAATTCAAAGGCCGTACATTCGCCAGCGCAGAACTGAACGGCTCGGGCAAGGAGAATTGCAGCAGATAGTGCGAGCGCGATAGCGGCGAACGGCCCTGCGACGAACAGGCCGATCACGAAGACGACCATCGCAACGATCTCCAGGACCGCGACGATGTCATCGAGCACCTCCCAGAAACCGTCCTCGATCTTGCCGGACAGTCCGTTGGTGATCCCGGAGACGGCCTCGTCGTAACCGTCCTCCCACGCGTCGTACCACGTGTCGAATCGCTCGGCGGCGTTCTCCCACGCGTCGTACGCCTGCTTCTTGGCCTCGTTGTCCTCGGCCTCTTGCTTGGCCTCCGGGCTATCCGCGTCATGGCCACCAATACCCAGAACGCCGCCGTCGGCCTCTGGCTCGAGGCTGCCGTCCTTGTCTCCCGGGAGCGCGTCGTACGTATCCCACAGGTCGGAGCAGGTCGTGGCGCTGTTGTCGATCAGCGGTTTGTACGTCTCCAGCATCTCGCCGTACTTCACGATCACCGGCCCGACCGGTTTGTAGAGCTCAGCCGCCTCGTCCAGAGTCTTGTAGGAGTCGCCAATGGTCTCCTGCAGCTTGGCGATCGCCTCGCCGCTCATCGCGCCGCTGGACAAGGTGTTCTCCTTGATCCCGCGCAGCGTGTCCGAAGCGGCCTCCATCATCGTGCCGACCCGGATGATGTCTTGCCCCCGCGAGATGACCCCTGAGGGAGAGCCCTCAACACTCTTGATCTCACGGCCGCGCGGGGAATCCGGCATGCTACCGAACATCTTCCACCCCTACTCTTTCGCCGTGAAAGCCACGGCCATATCGTTGTCTCCGCCTTTGAATCCGCTCACGACGTCATCGATGTGCTTCTTCACACCTTCGAGACTCTCTTTGAGTTCGTCGCGCTTGTCATCCCAGCGCTCCTCGAAGTCGCACGCTTGATCGCGCAACTCGCTCTTGTCGAACGGGTCACCGATATCAGCCTCGAGATCTTCAGATCTGCTGGTGGCGTTGTCGAACTCATCGATGATCGTCCCCAAGCTCGAGGCCGCCGCCTCGAGGTCAGAGAACGTAATCGCTACATCTGGCACGGTGCTGCACCTTTCGGACGTCTAGCAAAGACCGGCCATGGGCCGAGAAAAGGAAACATGAGAGCGGCGGAGGCCCAACCGATGTAGCCCCCGCCGCAAGGTTGATCAGCCGCCGGCGAGCTGGGAGTCCAGGTCCTGGATCGCCGTGGCCATGTCACGCAGAGCCTGAGCCATGTCCTCGACACCAGCAATGGCGTCCTTCAGACCAGTGGTCATCTCCGAGTAGCCGTCCTGGAACTTGCCCGACGCCTTCTCCGTCTTGAACCCGTCCTGAACCAGCTCGTCCACGTAGCCCTGGCACTCATCCAGCGCCGACTCGATCGTGTCCTTGCCCTGGTCGAGCTTGTCGGCAGTGCCGGTCATCTCGTCGTAGGTTGCACCGAAGTCACTCATCGATCATTACCTTCCCGCGATTCCATTGCACGACACCCGTTGCGGGGCCGTTCGTCACCACAAGTCACGCGTCACACGGTCGTGAAGCGTGAACCCGACGAGCCGATGCCGTCATCGCGGACGCGGTCCGAGATCAGGGCGATCGACGTAGTCACGGTAGTCCTACCCGCTACGTCGAGTTCTAAACATCTTCGAAAGTAAAGTTCTGCTGGCCCCGTGAGGAGGTCGTAGCAGGGCACCAGCGGGAGTCGACACACCGCGGCGCCTGACCGACGCCCGAGATGGATAGGTGATGGGCCCGCAGATGCTGGCCCATCACCTTGACCAACGCTGTGACTCAGCCGCCGGCGAGCTGCGAGTCCAGGTCCTGGATCGCCGTGGCCATGTCACGCAGAGCCTGAGCCATGTCCTCGACGCCGGCAATGGCGTCCTTGAGGCCCGTGGTCATCTCCGTGTAGCCGTCCTGGAACTTACCGGACGCCTTCTCCGTCTTGAACCCGTCCTGAACAAGCTCATCAACGTAGCCCTGGCACTCGTCCAGCGCGGACTCGATCGTGTCCTTGCCCTGGTCGAGCTTGTCGGCGGTGCCGGTCATCTCGTCGTATGTTGCCCCGAAGTCACTCATCGATCATTGCCTTTCCCGCGATTTCATTACACGGTGCCCCATTGGGCAGCCGCTGGTCACCGTAGGCCACGCTTCACAAACTTGTGAAGCGCAATAACGGATTCGTTGTCGTCTTCATACACAGTTCTCGTTCCCGCCCGCCAGCGGCATCCGCAGGGTCACCGATGAGACCGTCGCGACCCGACCGAGATATCCCGCAAGGCACACAAGAACACGGGATAAGGGCGACCAGAACCAGCCGCTCACCTTACCTACGCAACCGCACATCGATCGCGCGACAGGCCAATGTGTCGCGTCCCGAGTCAGGGAGCTGGGTGCCCTCAGAACTCGGGGAGTTCGTCCGGGTCATCCCAGGGGGACTCGGAGCCGTCATCACGAACGAAGTGGGAGGTCACTGCGGTCGCCGGAGCGGTGACGGTTCCGTCCAACGTGCCCTGAATGCCGGTGAGGTACTTCTCCGCGATCTTTCCGTTGAAGACACCGTCGAGCAGGGCACTCGGTCCGCCCGGGATGTTCTGGACAAAGACGTTGACCGACGACCCCGACCCGTTCTGGTGGACTCGAAGCATGATGACCTTCGGCCACGACAGGGCCTTGGTCTTCTGCCTGATGATCAGGGCCTGGCCCTCATTGTGCACGGCCCTGATCTCGTACTTCTTCTCGTGCTGCGCAACCCCGAGAGCAGCCTGGAAGGCCGCCTCTGGGGTGACGTCGAGGTCCGCACTTCTCGCTCGTTCCGATCCCACGTGAACCCTTTGCTACATAGATGGATGAAAGCCGTGAGGTTAGACGCGACCCTGAGCGTCGAACTTGTGCCACGTTCCGACGCGCATTCGCTGCATCCGGTGACGCTGGTCCGGGGTCAGTTCTACGATCCCGCGCTCGCTGAGCACGTCGAGAACTTCCTCGCGCGCGGCACTGTAGCGCCGCTGCGCACGATCGCTCTTCGGCACTCCTGCACGATGCTCCGACTTCGACACGAGCTGGAGGATCGTCAGGGCGAGACCGAGCACGCCGGCGACCAACGCCGACCACTCGAGCCAGTCCCCGGGAAGATCGCCGTCGTAGGACTTCCCGACGACGAAGGTGACCACGACGGACACCGTCGCCACAAGACCGGAGACGATCGCGATCATCGACCGGGAACGCGTCTGCCACCACATGCTGAGCCAGGTCGCCGAGACGACGATCGCGATGACGAACAGGAAGGTCGCGATCAGCGTCAGATCATCCTGAGCGGAAGCGTCCTCCGTCGTGGTTGCCCAGGCGACCAGACCGGCCGCGAGCGCCGGCGCCAACAGGAACGCACCGAGCGCCATCATCATCGCAACCATGATCACGCCGAGGAGCCAGTTCGGCCCACCGTCGTCTCCGCTCGGGGTGAGCCGCTCCGAGATGATCTGCTCCTCGAGGTCACCCCACTTGATCGGGGTGGCGACGTTGGCCGACCGTGCCCACTCATGTGCCGACGGGCCCTTGTCAAAGGACAGCAAGTTCAGGCCTTCCACAATCGATTAGGAATCAGTCCCGGTTCACGCGCTACCGCGGTTCCACCGAAGCGTAGCGACGCATGCGTCGAGGACCGCGCGGGTCGCGACCAGCGCGGGTGCGTCAGGTTCGACGTCCGGCGTACGCGCGAAGGCTGCCACCAGCTGCAGCGCCCTACGCCGTTGGGTGCCGGGGATCGGGGTGAAGTAGATCAGGGAGTGGTTGATGATCGACTCGCCATCGAGGTCGATCGTGCGCTCCCGCTCGAATCGCAGGGTGCGCGGGTCGCCGAACAACGGCTTCGCGCCGTACTTCTGGATGGCGTTGTGGGCCATCTTGTCCAATGACTGACCGGGCTCGCCCGTGCGGATCGAGGCGTTGATCGAGGCCGGCAGGACGATGGCGTCGTCCGGCTGCTCGCCTGCCGGCGCGAAGAAGGCGAAGACGTCGTTCTTCCGCATCCCGTCGAACGCCTTGTCGAACATGGCCTTCGCCTCGACGAACAGGTCGGGGCGGTGAGCCTCCATGAACCGCTTCTTCATCCCATTGAGGAGCTCATCGTGTCCACCATCGATGTCGAAACGAGCCCACCCTCGCGGGAGGTCGATCTCGAAGTCCACGGTCTTACGCACGCCAAGTTGCTCACGTAGGTTCACAGCGTCGCCCCATCCGTCGCGATCGGCCAAGACTCGTCCACCGGCACTCCGGGCAGAGGAACCGACTTGAACACCTTCCCGTCCTCGCGGACCATCCGAAGTATGTCCTTGAGCGCCACCAGCCCGCGAACGACCGAGGTCGTCAACTGCGGAATGCACTCGTCCACGCCGACCAGCAGGAGGGCCTCGCCATCGCTGAACGCGAAGTTCACCGACTCGATGATGACCGATCCACCCTCGAAGTTCAGCTCCTTGCGCGAGGACAGCTGAGCGCCTGGTCCGATGTGATCGGCGTCGGCCGCGTGCACGACGCCGTCCCATTGGGACATGTCCGGGACCGACTCGCTCTCCACCACATGCAGGTGGCACATCACCGCAGCCGCCGACATGACCGGCCACACCTGGAACAGGGCGTACGCCTCAGAGGTCTCACGCTCGTCGAGGGCCATCTGCAGCAGCCCGCGGATGTCTTCGATCGTCGTCGCCTCGCCATCCCAACGCGGCGTACCGACCAGCTCATCGAGCATGCTCGAAGTCTCGTCGACCCACCGTTCACACTGAGCGGGCGTCAACCCTTCAGGAACAGGGAGCCAACCTGGAACATCCAGGTCGTCAACCAGCTCTACTGCCCACTTCGCCACTCTGCACCTCAGACGTTTGTTGCGCTTGAACCGAACCTAGAAACCAAGCCAGGCAGGCATGCCCGGGACCTTGATCTCAGGGATGTCGATCGGGATGGGGTCGAAGTGATCCGTCCCCTGCGTGAGCTTTCCGGCGTTGCCGAGGGTGCCGAGCGTCGCGCCGAAGCGGGCAACCCCGAACTCGATCTTCGTCATGCCCCGGAACGCGCCCAGACCACCCTTGAGCGCATCGAGGTTGCCCATGTACATCTTCAGGTTGTCGGTCCGGAAGGCCTTGAAGGGCTTACCGATCACGCCCTCGAGAACCTCCGCGCCGCTCTTCACCTTGAAGGCGTCCTTGAGTCGAGCTGCCTTGGTCAGGTCACCGATCGGACCCTTGCTCATGGCACCCCAGGTCCTGGACAGAGCGGTCATCTTGCCGCCCTTCGCCATATTGGCCAGATGGCCGAGCTTGGAAAGGTTCGACAGCTTCCCGATCGGAATGATGGCCAAGGCATCTAGGGCCAACTGCCCGAGACTTTGCTGCCCGCAGGCGAACTTGATGGCGGAAACCGCAAAGGCAGCGAGCGCGAGGATGGCGGCCAGCGCACCGAAACCGGTGCAGAAGATCGCGACCACGGCGATGATCAGAGCGGCCCACGTCAAGACCTCGTAGACCGCGTCGATGAAGTCGCCGTAGTTGTCCCAGAAGCCGTCCTCGATGGATCCGGACAGGCCGTCGGAGATCCCGCTGACGGCTGCGTCGAAGCCGTCCTCCCACACGTCGTACCAGGTGTCGAAGACTTCGGCCTCGGTCTCCCAGTTGTCGTAGGCTTCCTTCTTGGCCTTGTTGTCGGCGGCCTCTTCCTTGTCGGTGTCGCCGATGCCGAGGAAACCGCCGTCGTCCTCGGTCGTGCTGTCGTCCTTGTCGCCGGGCAGGGCGTCGTAGATGTCCCAGAGGTCGCTGCACGAGTTCGCGGTGCGGTCGATCAGCGGTTTGTAGGTCTCCAGCATCTCGCCGTAGGTGACGAGCACCGGACCAACAGGCTTGTAGAGGTCGGCCGCTTCTTCGAGGACCTTGTAGGAGTCACCGATGGTCTCCTGAAGCTTCTCGATGGCCTTACCCTGCTGCTCGCCGCCGGCGAAGGTGTTCTCCTTGATGTCGCGCAGCGTGTCAGCCGAGGCATCCATCATCTTGCCGAGCCGCTCGATCGCGGACCCTCGCGCGATGATCCCTGAGGGCGAACCCTCGACCGACTTGATCTCGCGCCCCTTCGGGGAATCCTGCATGCCACCGAACATGTGGGGGTTGTCCTTTCCGTCAGGAGCGTTTAAAGGCTTGGGGTTCTACTTCTTCTTGGGCTCGAACTGGAGGGCGGTCTCGCTGTCCCACTGCTCGATCCCGTCGATAACGCCCTTGATGTGCTCACTGACCTTCTTCAGGCTGTCTTTGAGGTCGTTGCGCTTGTCGTCCCAGCGCTCCTCGAAGTCACAGGCCTTATCGCGCAGATCGCTGATGTCGAACGGGTCGCCGATGTCAGCCTCGAGATCCTCGGAGCTGTCAGTGGCGTTCTCGAACTCGTCGACGATCGAGTCCAATGACGTCTTGACCTTCTCGAGCTCAGAGATCTTGATCAAGATATCCGCCATGACTGTGCACCTTTCACGTGGTTACTGAGCACGCGGTCGAGTGTGGTCATCGCAGCGCGTGATCGAGAGAAAATGGAGAGATGGTGGGCCAGCAGACGCCAGCCCACCATCTGGCAAGCGTTGTTGATCAGCCGCCGGCGAGCTGGGAGTCCAGGTCCTGGATCGCCGTGGCCATGTCACGCAGAGCCTGAGCCATGTCCTCGACACCAGCAATGGCGTCCTTCAGACCAGTGGTCATCTCCGAGTAGCCGTCCTGGAACTTGCCCGACGCCTTCTCCGTCTTGAACCCGTCCTGAACCAGCTCGTCCACGTAGCCCTGGCACTCGTCCAGCGCCGACTCGATCGTGTCCTTGCCCTGGTCGAGCTTGTCGGCGGTGCCGGTCATCTCGTCGTAGGTTGCCCCGAAGTCACTCATCGATCATTGCCTTTCCGCAATTTTCATTACACGTCACCGCGTTGCGGCGCCGTTCGTCACCATCACTCACGCATCACATGGTCGAGAAGCGTGAACCCGACGAGCCGACACCGTTTTCCCGGGCGTGGTCCGAGATCCAGGCGATCAACGTCGTCGAGGTAGTTCTACCCGCTACGTCCGGTTCTAAACATCTCCGAAGGTAAAGGATTCTGCTCACCTCGGTTAGGAGGTTGCAACAGCGCGCCAGCGGGAGTCGACACCGCGGCGGCATCTGGCCGAGACGGGTGATGGTGGGCCCCATGAAGCAAGCCCACCATCGTGACCCACGTTGTTGCTCAGCCGCCGGCGAGCTGCGAGTCCAGGTCCTGGATCGCCGTGGCCATGTCACGCAGAGCCTGAGCCATGTCCTCGACACCAGCAATGGCGTCCTTCAGACCAGTGGTCATCTCCGAGTAGCCGTCCTGGAACTTGCCCGACGCCTTCTCCGTCTTGAACCCGTCCTGAACCAGCTCGTCCACGTAGCCCTGGCACTCATCCAGCGCCGACTCGATCGTGTCCTTGCCCTGGTCGAGCTTGTCGGCAGTGCCGGTCATCTCGTCGTATGTTGCGCCGAAGTCACTCATCGATCATTGCCTTTCCCGGGATTTTCATGAGGTGACGCCTCTGAGAACGCCGCTGGCCACCGTAGGCCACCCGTCACAAGGATGTGAAGGGTAAAAACGACCTCGTTGTCAGATTCATGCAGAGTTCTCGGAGTCGCTCGCCAAGGGCATCTGCATGGTCACCATGCGCCCGGCCTGGACGAAGATTCCGCGGCCCGTGGGGAAGTCGGTGCGCTTGAGCTTGCCGAACGGAACCTTGAACAGCGTGTCGCCGTCGTAGGTGTCCGGCTTGAGCACGATGCCCTGGCGGGCTGCCTTCCATTCACCCATCACACCCGAGCCGCCGCCGGCGCGAGTGACGTCGGCGTCGCCGACGAAGAGGTGGTCGGAGTTGTTGATCGCCTGCAGCAGGGCGCGCATCGGACGGTCGGCGGGACCGTCGGCCAGGTGGGTCATGTCCTCGGCGACGATCATGATGCGGCCGGGGAAGGACTCGTCGGCGACGATCTCGGCGAGCTCGGTGACGAGCGCCTTCTCGTCGTCGGGGCGGGTGGCGCTGCGTACCCAAGGTCGGAAGTCGCCGAGCAGGGCGCGACGGCTGCCGAGGTGGAACAGCTTCACCTCGGGGTCGAAGCGTTCGACGGACTCGATGAGCGCCTTGAGTGCGTTCGTCTTACCGGACTGCGGCGGGCCGGTGATGATGAACGAGCCGATCGGGTCGAAGCCACGCGCGGACAGGGTGTCGTCGGAGATACCGAAGACGGGCTGCCCGTTGGCCTGCGCCGGCATGGCGCTGCTGGAGATCTTCGTCGGCAGGGCGCCGATCTCGCCGACCTCGGGAACACCCAGCGCACGCAGCTGCGAGACCAGCTCGTCGAGAGCCTTGGTCTGCTCGGCGACGTTGGTCGTGCCGCCCAGGACAGCGAGCTGCACCTCGGCCTTGTCGACGACGGCGCGCCCGGGCACCGACTGCTCGTTGAGTACGTCCTTGGGTGCTCCGACCAGGACGTACTGGCTCGGGTCGGAGAGCCGCATGACGACACGGCGCGGGATGTTCGCGAAGACCGCGGTCGGCACCGAGCCGCTGCGGTCGGCGGTGATCACCGCGTGGATGCCGAGCGGGCGGCCCTCACCGAGGACCCGCATGAAGGACTGGTAGAACGGCGCGCGACCGGCGGCGATCTCCCACTCCTTCTTGAACTCGGGGTAGTTGTCGATCAGGAGCAGGATGCGCGGCATCGACTGGTCGGCGATCTCCCGGTATTCGGTGAGGTTCGCGGCCGCGGCCTTGGAGAACAGCTCGGAGCGGCGGTCCATCTCCCGCTCGAGGGTGCGCATCAGCCGCTGCAGACGCTCGGCGTCGTCGCCGTCGATGATCGAGCCGACGTGCGGGAGGCGCTCGATCGCACCCAGCGCGCCGGAGGCGAAGTCGAGGCCGTAGACCTGGACCCGGCCGAGCTCAGGCCGAGCACCGGCAGCGGTTGCGATCGTCTTCAACAACGTCGACTTTCCGGAACCGGAGGACCCGAAGATGAGCAGCGACCCGTCGCGGTCGGGAGAGAAGTAGATCGCGTTCTGCTGCTGACGCTCCGGGATGTCGGCGAGACCCAGCAGGATCTGTCCGTCACCCTCCAGCGGCAGGTCGCGCATGTCGACCACGGACGCCAGGTCGTCGAGCCATGGTCGCCGCGGGGTCATCAGACCAGCGGTGGCGGAGGCCTTGATCAGGTTGGCCACGATCCGCTTCTGGTCGTTGGGGCCGAGGTCCTCGTCGTGCGAGTCGCTCTCCGGCGGACGCTCCGGCTCCCACTCCGTGATCGAACCGAACTTGAGCTCGGCCACCTTCACGTCGGCGGTGACGACCTCGTCGTCGCTCGTCCAACCACCCGCGTAGGCCGACTGGAACGGGGTCAGGCGGCCGGGTCCGGTCTTCGCGATGCCGCGCCCCGGCAGGGACGGCGGGAAGGTCCCGGCGATCGGGTCGTCGACGACGTCCTTGGAGTCGCTCTCGTCGGCCATACGCAGTGCGACGCGGAGGTTGGTGTTGGCCCGCAGGTTGTCCTTGATGACACCGGCCGGGCGCTGGGTCGCCATGATCAGGTGGATGCCGAGCGAACGACCTCGCTGGGCGATGTCGACGACGCCGTCGACGAACTCCGGCACCTCACCGGCCAGCGCGGCGAACTCGTCGATGACGAGCACCAGCGCGGGCGGGCACTCCGGGTCCTGTCGCTTCTCCAGCTCGAGGAGGTCCTTGGCCTTCTTCCGGTTGAAGAGGTGCTCGCGGTAGTGCAGCTCGGCCTTGAGGCTGGTCAGCGCACGGCGTACGAGGTGGGGGCTCAGGTCGGTCACCAGACCGACACAGTGCGGCAGCTCGATGCAGTCGGCGAAGGCCGAGCCGCCCTTGTAGTCGACGAAGAGGAACGTCACCCGGTCGGGCGAGTGGGCCGAGGCGATGCCGAGCACCCACGCCTGCAGGAACTCTGACTTACCGGCACCGGTGGTGCCTCCGACGAGGGCGTGCGGACCCTGCGTACGCAGGTCCAGCGTCATCGCGTCCGAGGCTCCCTGGCCGATGATGGCGCGCAGGTTGCCCGCCTTCTTCAGCCGCGGCCGCGGGCGGTCGGAGCGGTCGATGACCGAGTTGTTCTGCCGCCAGCGCTCCACCACGGAGTGCGGGTCCTCGGCCACCTCGTTGCCGACCAACGACAGGAACCCGACCGAGTTGGGCAGGTCGGAGGAGTCGTGGACGACCGTGCTGGCGTCCACCACCGGCGCGAGCCGCTTGGCGAACATCTCCATGTAGGCGTTGGAGACACCCTCCACCGTGACGCCCTCGTGGAGGTCGCCGTTACGGACCAGTCCGACGGTGGCGCGCTCCAGGCCGTTGCTCACGTCCAGGAAGCTGCGGCACACGGCCGGCAGCGCCTCGACGGTGGAGGACATGAAGACGGCATGTACGCCGACATCGGCACCACGCTCGAGGACCTGGACCAGCCGGGCGCGGTCCACGGGAGCGTCGTTGGTGACGAAGACGACGATCGAGACCTGCACCCGGGCGTTGGTCTCCTCCCCGGCGCGGGCGACGTCGGTGCCGTACTGCATCGGGTTCCACTTCTCGGCGAACGGGCCGCGGTGCTCCGCGGTCCGGCCGGCGCGCATGATGTATTCCTCCAGCGCGCTGAGCAGGGCGTTGGCCGTCGGCGCGGAGTCGGCCAGCGGCATGTCCTTGAACCGGTTGGTCTCCGAGGTGGTGTGCGGCAGCCACTTGAGCCACTCGAACTCCTCGACCCAGTCCGGGTCGGCGAAGGCGACGGTGACGACCTCGTTGGGCGCGTGCAGACCGAAGAGCTGCACCGCGAGCCCACGCATCGCGTCGGCGGCCGGACCGGCCGGTCCGGCGACACCCACGGAGCCCACCGCCGGGAGCGACTCGAGCAGCGGTACGTCGTCGACGTACTTGTAGCGCTCCTGGAGGCGGTCGATGCGCTCGATGAAGTCGGGCAGGCCGTTCTGGGTGTCACGCTCGGCGATCGAGTTGCGCGACGGGGCGCGGGTCGTGCCGAGGCGTACGGCCAGGAAGTTCCAGTGCTCGGGGCGGCGGGTCCACAGCCGTGGACCGAGCTGCATCGCCTGCTCGAAGACCTCCGCGACCGGCGGGACCTCCTCGTTGCGGGCGAGCTCCTCCTCCGGCTTGCTGCGGTAGAAGGTCTCCTCCAGCTTCTCGAACTGCCGCTCGAAGAGCTGGATCTCGTGGTCCTGCTTCGCACCGGCCTGACGGCTCTGGTTGATGAAGTTGCCGACCGCCATCATCGGCGTCATCACGACCAGCAGCAGCGCCCGGGCGCGGCCGGTCATCGCGTAGATCGAGAGCGCCATGATGATCGGCGCGATCAGCACGAACCACGGGAACAGCTTCTTCTGCATCTCCGTGGGCATCCACGGCGGCGGGTGCTCGGTGCCGGGGTAGCGGACGTCGACCCGCGGGCTGCGGTTGAAGAGCAGGCCGCCACCGCGCTCGAGCACCGGGTCCTCGACGGCGGAGAGGAAGTCGGCCGAGAGCTGCATGACCAGCGTGGTGCTGCCGATGACGACGGGCGTGTCCGGAGCCAGACGTACGCGGGAGACCTGGGTGCCGTCGACGACGACGCCGTTGGCCGAGTTGAGGTCGACCAGCTCGACCGAGCGGTCCACCTCGATGCGGGCGTGACGCTTGGAGACCATCGGGTCGGCGAGCACGATCTCGTTCTCGGGCCCACGACCGATGGAGGCGTGACCGGTGACCAGCGGGAACGCCTGACCGCGCACGGGCCCGTCGATCGCTCGCAGCACACCGACGCTCTTGCGCCGTGAGCCGGTCGCCTCGCTATCCGGTCCCAAGTTGACCACCGCAGCGGCGAAGCCCGACCCGATCGGAGCCTCACCGATGGGGATGTCGTGCTGGAGCGGCTCCATCCGCTCCGCGGTCGGCGGGGCGACCGCCAGGGTCAAGACGTCGTGCTCCCCCGCGATGATCGAACGAGCCGGGTCCGCGTCGGCGATGTGCCGAGCGACGTCACCCGCAGTCGCGGTCGAGTCGGCCGTGACGATCACATCCGCAGGCGCAACACCGGGCCGGTGGAGTGTGAGCTTGACCTTCATTCTTCGTTCCCCTCGTCAACGTTCCTCAGAGATCGTGCGGCTGGGGCGGCGGTCACCCGCGACGCACCAGGGCAGAGCGGTCGCCGAAGCGGATCATCGCGCCGACCGGTGCCAGCACCGGCTCCCAGGCGTTCAGCCGTCGGGTGGCACCCTCGTGGGTCACCACGGTGCCGTTGGTCGAGCCTCGGTCGGTGACCTCGACGCCGTCGCCGCTGGGGCGCAGGGACAGGTGGGTCTTCGAGACCGACACGTCGATGATCGAGACCGTACGCGCCCCCAGCGTGTTCTCCGTCAGGGCGGGGTCACGGCCGACCAGCACCAGGCCGGTCACCGGGATCCGCTCGCCAGAGTCGACCTTGAGCATGATGCCCCGCTCGCGCGGCTGCGCCGGAGGCTGCTGGCCGCCGGATGTGGGCAGCGGCGTGGGAGCGGGTGCCGGCGTGGGAGCCGGCGTCGGGGTGGGCGTGGGAGCCGGCGCTGGGGTCGGCGCCGGGGGCGGGGTCGGGTAGGGCGTAGGCGTCGGGGTCGGAGGCGGCGGGGGAACTGTCTGGCCCTGGTTGGGCGTCACCGCGCGCGAGGGCGGGATCGACGGGGTCACCGGCTTCGGTGCCACCGGTCCCGACGGCGGGGTCGCGAGCGCGCCACCGGGAGCGGCGCCCGGCTCGTCGTTCCTCGCCTTCGGGCGGGAGACGCCGAGCACGCCGGCGCTGACCCGCCCCGAGGGCCGGTAGCTCCCGGCGTCGTGGTCGTTGGGGGTGGTGAGCGAGGGCAGCGACTTCCGCTGCGCAACGGGCGCGGCCGCGACCGTCTTGCGGGCGATGCGCATCCGCTTCTCGTCGTAGGGGTCGAGACCCTCGCGGACGTCGACCATCCAGGTCTCGGCGACCTTGTCGTGCCAGCCGCGGCTCCGGTTCTCCTTGTCGAACAGCGGCGAGGCGAGGAAGGCGATCGGCGCGATCGGGATGATTCCGGAGCCCCAGAGCACCAGGGCGCGGAGGAAGGCGCGGCCGACGCCCGGTCGCTCGAGCGTCTTGACGTTGATCGAGCGGATCCCGGCGAGGGACTTGCCCAGCGTGACCCCGCGGCGGCCGTGGAAGACGATCTGGACGATGACGTAGACCAGGCTCAGCAGCACGGTCGCGCCGCCCGCGATCGCCGCCAGCATGAAGTCGGGGTGGCTCAGGAACCGGGCGAAGCCGAACTTGCCCTGCATCAGCTTCAGCAGCAGCGGGAACGTGAAGACGAGAAAGGGGACCTGCAGGAGCAGGTAGCAGACGATGTCGACGGCGGCCGCGACCGCACGGCGGCCCAGCGGCGCGTCCTTCAGGCCGAGCGAGGCGGCGTAGGCCGGATCCGGCTTCCCGTCGGCGGTGAGACCCTCGATCCGGTCGTCATGTTCGGCGACCTCCCATATCTCCACCGCAAGAACTCCCTCACGCCCGATATCCGAGTCCCGACGTCCGAGAACTGCGGCGCTGACCAACGACGCCAGCAGGTTACCGGAATGTCCCGGCTCGGGCGCGATGGTGTCTGGCAGGATCGAGGTATGTCAACACCCTCCGGGCCATCGGGGAGCCTCGAGCGCATCGTCTTCTCGGACGGCAGCACCGCCGATCTCGTACGCAAGGAGGACGGCTGGGCCATCCAGATCGACGGCGTCGCGCAGTCCCATCTCGGCGAAGACCCGGCGCAGCCGCCGAAGCTCGCCTCGATCCGGTGGATGCTGGCTGCGCTCGGGGACCAGGCACCTCGCAGCGCCGCCCACCTCGGCGGGGCGCTGCTCGCCCTCCCCCGTGCGGTCGCCCACCGATGGCCCGCGGCCACGCAGACGGTCGTGGAGCTGGAGCCCGCGCTGGTCGAGCTGACCAGGTCACGGTTCCCGCTTCCTCCTGGGATCACCATGGAGACCGCCGAGGCACGCTCGTGGCTCGAGGCTCACCCGGGCTCGGAGCATGACGCCATCGTCATCGACGTCTTCGTCGGCAACCGGATCCCGCCCGCCTTCACGTCCCTGGAATGCATCACCGCGGCCCGCCGCGCGCTGAGCGAGGACGGCCGGCTCGTGCTGAACTCCGTCGCCGGCCCCGAGCTGCTCTTCACCCGTCGTGAGCTCGCCACGTTGCGTACGGTCTTCGGGCATGTCGCGATGATCGTGCAGGGGTCTGCGCTCGCGGGAGCGAGGTTCGGCAACGCCACGCTGATCGCCTCGGCGTCCCCGATCGACCACGGCGTGATCCGCGCCTCGCTCGCCGGCGACCCGTCGAAGGGCGCCCTGGTGACCGACCTCGACCCGATCATCGACGGCGCAGATCCGATCAGCGATGCCGACCAGCTCTGGTCCCCGGAGCCGAACCTTCCTGACGCGAGCGCCGCGCTGCGGCTCCTCGAGCAGGCCCGCCAGGCGGTCGACACGCTCAGATCCGCCGCGGACTGACCGTCATCGTCTTTGTCTAGCGAGATTCGGCCCTATCGCTCGGCAGATACCGCATCAGGCATCGACAGCCATTTCTTTTACCGAAACCGGCTTGTAACGTTCAAACAACCTGCTCGCGACTTGGGGGCGGGATGCTTGATGCGCAGGACAAACCACGATGCACACCATCTATCCGTTGTAGGGGGGACCTCGATGGAAACACTCACCGCCACCCAGCCTGAGGCAAAGATTGCCGCGAAGCAGCACAGCCTCAAGTTCCGTCACGCCAGTGCCCTGACGAAGCTCATGGACGAGCGCCAGGACCTGCGCGGTGTTCACGTGTTCGCCGACTTCGTCGACGACTCGGTGCGCTGGTCCGCGTGACCAGCAGCTAAATGGGGGGATCCACTGATCCCGTTGCGCGAGGCCCGGCCGATGACGGCCGGGCCTCCGCTTGTTTTCCGGCCCTAGGC